>CAYWJL010000054.1:0-4439 GCA_964458145.1 uncultured Desulfovibrionales bacterium
AGCGCAGAGGCCGCCGAGAGCAGAACGACCGAGAACAGAATGACGCCTACACGGCCGATGTGGGCCTCGCCGTCACCGCGGCGTCGGCGCCGATGTATTTATCCAAAAGCCCCCGCTTGGCCATGACAATATCCGTCATTTCAGAAAGATATTCGTTAAGCAGATGGACAAGGGCTTCCGGCGAAAGTTTCTCCGAGATGGACGTAAACCCCCGGATGTCGGAAAACAGGACGGTCAACTCCTGTTTGACCCCGCCAAGCCTGAGCTTATCGGGGTCATCGACCACATCCTCGACCACGTTGGGATCGAGGTACTTGCTGAAGGCCTGTCTGATCTGACGTTTCTGTTTATCGGCAAAGATGAATCGGTAGACATTGAGCCCCAGATAACAGGTCATGAAGGTGGCCAGGGGATAGACCAGATTGAGCCAATAGAGACGCTGGACAAAAAAATACTGGTTGAGAAAGAGATAACCGGCAAAAAGAATCATGAAGCCGACAAGGGACCCCACAGGACTCATCCGCCACAAGAAAAGCAGACAGACCAGACCGAGACCGAAGATGGCCGCCAGATCGAACAGGGGGGCCCACCCGGGTTTACGCATGAAATCCTCGCCGAGCATATTGTCCAGCGCCGTGGCCTGAACCTCCAATCCGGGATAGGCCACCCCGTATGGTGTGACACGAAGATCGTACACGGCCGGAGCGGTCACCCCGACCAGCAGGAACCTGCCGGTCAAAAGTGTTCCATCCGGATTACCCTGCAGGATCTTCCAGGCCGGAACATGGGGAATGGTCTTTTCCGGTCCTCTGTAGTTCAGAGTTACCCGCCCGGATTCGTCACAAGGCACGAACCTGTCACCGAGTTCGGCTCCCATGAGCCCGAGAGGGCCGAGGAGAAGGGTCGGCGGCTTGCGCACATCGGTCAGACACGCCAGAGATGCAGCCAGAGGCTGATAGAATTGCCCGTCATAGGCCATGGCCAGGTTGTACCGACGGATGGTCCCATCGGGATCCGGAAGGATGTTGAAATAGGCCTGGGATCCCGCAGCACGGGCAAGGATTTCGATATTCGTGCGTGCCTTGCGCGCCTCGGGAACAGGCGGCTCGATCAGCCCGTCAGCGCCCACCGTCTTCTGGACGGGATACAAGGCAGCCATGTCCAGAGTATGCTCGCTCTCCCGGGCATCCTCCCCCATATTGAAATAGTACCCCAGAATCTGCGCCGAGGTGGCATTCTGCAGGGCCAGGGCGAGCTGCAGATCAGGGTTGGTGACCGTGAGTCGCTTCTTGAGATACGCCATCAGATCGGGTGTCACCCGTATCCCGAGATTCGCCGCATTTTTGGCCAGCAGAACGATCTCGTTCTGAGCCGGGTTCTCCTGGGGATCGAAAAAACTGATATCATACCCAACGGCCCTGGGAGCATGGCGATCGATCTCTCGCACCAATCGCGCCATGACCTCCCTGGACCAGGGCCATCGTCCGATCTTCTCCAGGCTCTCCTCATCAATGGCGACGATCCCCACCTGCCCGCTGGTTGCAATGGGTCCGCGCGCCCGCATGCGAAGGTCAAAGGCCTTGAGCTCGAGTTCCTCCAGAAAGGGAAAATTGATCAGGTATCCCCACGAAGCGATGATGACCACAACCAAGGTGATGGCCAGGGGCCAGACAACATCCTTCATCCATTTACCAACCATCATTCCCCCACGCGAAATTCGCATTCAACCCGCAAAGATCCGCATTGTTCGGTCTCGGGCACCCGAAGCCCCTGCAAACTCGTTGCAAAATCTTCCATGAAACGGGCAAAATCCCTGGTCCCGGTCACGGCAGCGACACGGGATGCCGTAACCTCGGCTTTCCTGTCAAAATCCAGAACCACGACGGCTCGTCCGGTTCCCGAAGGTTTCGCTGGTCCCCAGACAGTCAGAACCCTGATCCGGATGGCCCGAAGGATATCCGTCGTCGTGTCCTCGTCGCTCCCCAGCCTGCTTGCGTCGCCCAGAACACGCATGGGCAACGAGGGTGCCTCGGACGTCTGCCGGGGAGCCGGTCCCTGTTTCCCGACGGACATGGCAACCATTTCCAGTTCCAAGGGCGTGAGGTCCAGGGCAGGCATGTCTTCGGGCATGGGGAGGGCCTGAAAGAGTTCAAAAACGATCATCCCGGCAACAAGAAGATGAACGGTTCCCGCAAGACTCAGAGCCAGTGCCAGCCGAAACATCCCCCGCATCCGCTCACGGTTTGTGATGCCCGTTCCCACGGGACCACCACGTCCTGTCAGGACGGTCGAACCACCATCTGTCAATTCCGGTACGCATGATCTCATGGGCCAATTCCCCGGCTTCCTCGGTTCGCAGTCTGAGCAGGGCACTCTCCAACCATTTGGACGCGAACGTGTTTCCCAGATCAGCCTCTTCCTTGAGATTGAGGATGAAATCAAGCTGATCCGCATCCTGGGCGATGAGGGACTCCACGGTTTCGGCTGCCTCGAGCTCCCGCCACTGGTCGATCATCTCCTCTTCCAGCCCGGTTCCCTCGGTGGCATGGTGCAATGCCTTTTCCACATCACAGGTGTTGTAGATCCGGTTGACATAATTGAAGTCACCGATCCTGGCCTCATGGATATCGTGGAACAGACACAGACAGACAGTATGTCCAACATCCGCCCCCATGCGCTTGGCCAGAACATACCCGATCACCGAGGTCCTGAATGAATGCTCGGCCACATTCTCCTGCCCGGAACCCAGAAATTGGTACCCGGAGCGGGGTGTTTTCCTGAGCATCCCGGCCTCAAAGAGAAAATCGGCGATACGTGGGAGTTGTCTTTTGTCCTTCGTCATCCGGTTATCCATGCCGGACCTTTTCCGGGAAATCTCTTCCCGGTTCTCCTCTACCTTGTCATTTTTTGGTGAATCATTGTCTTCGATAAACATATATTTTCTGCTAATAGGTCCGGGCTGTTTGAGCAAGGGGCTTGTTGGTGGTGACAGCAACAGGCCGGACTGCTGCGTCATAACCGGTGCACCAAAAAAAGCGGCCTGACGGCCGCTTTTTTTGATTGCTTCACGTGTACTGCCGGAAACGTCTATCCCAGCTCCCTGCTTCGATCATGGGCTTTCCTGACGGCCTTGTACAGGGCATGCTTGACCGCCCGCTTCTCCAGCTGGTTCAGTCCGGCAATGGTCGTTCCTCCCGGGGAGGTGACCATCTCCTTGAGCTGGGTGATGTGCATATCGGTTGTTTCAGCCATCTTTGCCGAGCCGCTGAACAACCCCTTGACCATGTCCGTTGCCTGGTGCCGTGCAAGGCCAAGGGTCACCCCTGCATCGATGAGCCCTTCCATGAGATGGAACACATAAGCCGGGCCCGAACCGATCAGCCCGGTGAAGGCGTCGAAAAGCCGTTCTTCCAGCACGTGGGCATCACCCATGTGACCAAGCAGATCGGTCACGAACTTTTTGTTCGCTTCGGTCAGCCGGTCATCGTCCAGGCACAGGGCAAAGACGCCCTTGCCCACAAGAGCCGGGGTGTTGGGCATGACCCTGACCACGGGACACACATCGCCGCTGAGTTCCCTGAGTCGCTCCATGGTCACGCCGGCTGCAATGGAAACGAGGCAGGTATCCGGTTTCAAATACTCCCGAATATCCGCAAGAACCACGGAAACCAGATGGGGTTTGACCGCAAGCAGGATGTACGTCGACTTTTCGCACAGCTCCTGCAGATGGACGCACGGAACCAGCCCGCAGGTTGCACGCAGCGACTCTATACGTTCCCTGGAGGGGTCGAATCCGTACAGGGAGACATCCTGCAGGTCCTTGGCTCCCAAGGCCATGGCCCCGCCCATATTGCCGGTTCCTATGATTCCGAGATGTTCCATGGACTAACCCACGATCTCGAGCTGGCTGAAAAAGTAAGGAATTTCCTGGGCAGCTGTCTCAGGGGCGTCGGAACCGTGGCAGGAATTCTTTTCGATATCCAGGGCAAAGGTCTTGCGAATGGTCCCTTCGGCGGCTTCGGCAGGATTGGTCGCTCCCATGACGTTGCGGTACGTGGCAATGGCGTCCTCACCCTCGAGCACGGAAACCACACAGGGGCCGGAAATCATGTAGGCAACCAGGCTGTCGAAAAAGGGACGTTCCTTGTGCACGGCATAGAAACCTTCGGCCTGCGCCTTGGTCATGTGGATCATCTTCATGGCCACGATCTTGAGACCGGCGTCCTGGATCATTTTCAGGACGGCGCCCTGAAGACCACGTTCGACTGCATCGGGTTTCACAATGGAAAAAGTACGTTCTATCATTACATGCCTCCTTATAAACAATTTGATGGTTGAATGTTGGCGCTACCTACCCTCGGGTCTCGAAAAGTGCAAGCCCGTGCAGACGCCGTCCAGGGCTGATTTGTTCTCATGGCTGGCTTGCCCCGTTCTGGGCG
>CAYWJL010000054.1:4449-5449 GCA_964458145.1 uncultured Desulfovibrionales bacterium
ACGGCTTGATGCGCGAGGCCTGGTCCGCTCAGGCAGGAAAACCGCCCAGACCGGGGCAAGCCAGCCACTCTATTCCAGGTACTTGTACAAGAACACATTTGCCTTGAGATGCCGTCAGGGCAGAAGATCGTCCAGGCGAACCAGGCGTACACGGCGATCTCGCACCCTGGCCCACGCCTCGAGCGCATCGAGACTTTCGGGATAGGGATGGCAAATGGCTATGCATACGCCCTTTTTCATGGCCAGCGTCTGAGCCTTGCGTAACTGGTAGACAATGGCCTTTTCGTCCCTGACGTTGTCCAGAAATACATGCCTGCGCAAATACGGGACATGGTGCCTGGCCGTCATTTTCTTGCCGCAGCTTCTGGTGGTCGTCATGCTGTCCAGAAAAAACAAGTCGCGCTCCTTCAGGACCCGCATGACAGCAGCCATCCCCTTTTCATCCCGGGTGAATCGTGAGCCCATGTGATTGTTCACCCCGTTTACTCCGGGCACCCTGGCCAGATCACGAGTCATGGTTTCAGTGATCACATCGGGAGTCATGTCCACGAACAAGGCTCCGGGGCCGGGGTTTGCCTCGGGATTGCTTTCGGGCTGCATGGGCAGGTGGAGGATGAGTTCATTCCCCCTTCGAGCGGCAAGTTCTGCCACCTCCCGGGAATGGGGTTCATGCGGCATGACCGAAAAAGTGACCGGATAGTCCAGCTCGCTCAGACGCGTCCCTTCTCGCAGGGACCTTCCGAGATCATCCACGACAATGACCATGCGTGCCTCCCCCCCGGGGATGGCCGCGGGGGCCTTTCCCGAGGCCTCTCGTCCGGTAAAGACAAGGGCATGGGTCTGCACCCCGTCCACGCTCAGAATGACCCGCCCCGCCTTGGCATCATGGCGCATCGCTCCTCCCTGGACCAGGAGATCGATGTTCTTTTGCAAGGAGGCGAGGAACCCCCTCACATACCTGGGCACAGCCAGTTCGCTCCGTTGAACATGGTAGTCGTGC
>CAYWJL010000054.1:5459-9619 GCA_964458145.1 uncultured Desulfovibrionales bacterium
TAAACTATTTAAATCTATATTCATTATTTTTTTTTGCTGGTTTGTCGGATCTCCACGTCGCCGTGCTCGACGCCCACGGGATCGTATCCGTAGACGACCAGGGTCTGGATCAGGGCCAGGTCGAGTTCCTTGATCCTCGTTTCGAAGGTTTCAATTTCTTCTTCGTAGAGACGTGGGTGAGACTTCTGAGCCTTGGGCTCGGGACGTGGTGGCTCAAAAGACCCGGGGTGCCCCTTTGCGTTCACCTGATGATTGCGACCCGCCGGTTTCACGGCCGAATCCTGCTCGGGAAGACGGAGCACCACCACAGCGGTCAGCGTGGTCACGGCTATCACGATGATCCACAAGGTCACATGATACCGCAGAAACCAGTGAACCGCCGGGGCCTTCCTGGTGCGCGCACTCGTTTTTTTGGGGGTTGATCGCTTCGTGGCTGCCATGGACAGGGAACCCTGTAAAAAAGCCGGAGACCGACATGAAAACGGTCTCCGGCAGATTGATCACTGCTCGAGAATGGTACGTGAACGAAATCAGTGGATCTGGCTGATCCGAGGAAGTTGCTTGACGAATTCCAGGGCCATGCGCAGCTGGTTGTCCCTGGACAGCATTTCTTCGGCCTTGATCTGTTCTTCCTTTTCCTGGACGACCTTGGCGGGATCGGCAATCCCGTTCTTGCCGTTGGGGTTTTCCAGGTGCTTGGAAAAATCCTCTTCCCTGAATTCCAGAAAGGTCTCTTCCTCTTCAACGGGAGTGGGAGGCACAAAGGCGTATGCGATATCGGGCACGATCCCTTCGGCCTGAATGGAACGGCCGTTCGGGGTATAATACAGGGCGATGGTCAACTTGACGCCGGAACCATCGGCCAGGGGGATGATGGTCTGAACCGATCCCTTGCCAAAGGATTTCTCACCCATGATGAGGGCACGTTTCTGGTCCTGCAAGGCACCGGCAACGATTTCCGAGGCAGAGGCCGAACCCGAATTGATGAGCACGACCATGGGACAGGTGATGTCGGAGTTCTGCTTGTGGGCCGTGAACTCCCGCCTGGAATCGGCATCTCTTCCCTGGGTGTACACGATCAATCCGTCGGAAAGGAAAACATCGGCCGCATCGACCGCCTGGCTCAAAATCCCGCCCGGATTGGAGCGAAGATCCAGAACCAGTCCCTTGAGAGCGTGATCCTTGGTATATTCGTTCAGGGCTTTGCGCATGTCATACACCGTGTTCGCCTTGAACTCGGTGAGTCGCAGATACAGGTACCCGGGGTCGAGTTCCTGAGTCTTCACGCTTATGGCCGGTATGATTCCCCGGACGATTTTGACTTTTTCGGGCTTGGAGCTGTCCTTGTGGAGAATGGTCAGGGTGACCGGGGTCCCCTTGGGACCGCGAATGCGATTCACCGCTTCCATGAGGGTGATGTCCAGGGCGGACTCCCCGTCGATTTCAAAGATGATGTCTCCGGCCTTGAGGCCGGCCTTGAAAGCCGGGGTATCCTCGATGGGCGCGATCACGGTGAGACGCTTGTCCTTGATCCCGATCTGGATGCCGATGCCGCCGAACTTGCCCGAAAGATCCTCCTGGGTGACCTCGAAATCTTCCTTGCTCATGTACGTGGAATGAGGATCGAGCTCCTGCAGCATTCCGTCGATGGCACCGCTTATAAGCTCGTCGCGATCGATTTCCTGAACATAGTTCTCCTCGACCATGTCGAGCACCTGACTGAATCGTCTGAGCGATTCATAGGGATCGTCCTTGGCCAGCCCCGAACCCGTCGTGACCAGCATCAATCCCAGCAGGAGGGCCGTACCCACCATATGACTCAACCGCATGAGTTCCTCCGAAATGTTTGTATTCATGTACGACCCGTGTTGAGGTCATTCATCCGAGCTCAAAAATATTCCGACCAAACCGTTCTGACAACGCCCATGAAGCCGGTCCGATGACCATCAGGCAGGTTCAAACCACTGTAAAGGATTAATGGCTTTTTGATGAAAACGCAATTCAAAATAAAGGCCGTTGCCCTTGATGCGCGGATAATACCCGCACTCGCCGATGAGTTCGCCCTTCTCCACCTTCTGGCCGACCCTGACCAGGGACCGGGACAAAAAGGCATAGAGGGAGTAGTAATCTTTCCCGTGAAAGACGATGATCACCCGCCCGAATCCGCGAAGCTGATCGTCATAGACTACCTTGCCCCATGATACCGCACGGACGGGATGATTTTCGGGAAGTGCCAGGCTCACGCCTCGGTGAGGCGGCGTGGCCTTGGGCCGAAACCCCGTGACCACACGACCTTTTGCCGGCCATGGGATGCGGCCCTTGAGTTTGGGAAAGGAACGCGTATCCAGCATTTCCAGCTTGTAGTGAAGATCCTCGATGGTCCCGGCAATGACCTCGAGCTGTTCCTTGAGATCGAGCTCCTGCGATCTGATTTTCTTGACCTCTGCCAGAAAATAAAGCCGCTTGCCGAGCAGATCATCCTGAAGCGATTGGAGTTCCTCGACCTTGGCAACGGTGGCCTTTTTGGCGCGTTCGAACCGGTCCAGGTCCTCCCTGGTCGTTTTTTCGGCCGCCTCGAGAGCCAGAAGCTTCTTGCCTGTTTCCGCATACAACGACGAGAGCCAGGTGGCCTCTCGTTCGGCCCTGGCCCAGGACTCTCCCTGGTCGAAATGCCGGCTCGTCTGCTTGGTGATGAACACGGGCCACAGAGTTCGCACAAGGGCTTCGGCTTCGCTCCGGAGGGTTTCCCGTTGTTTCCGGGAACCTTCGTAATGAGCCTTCATGGCCTCCTGACGTTTGGAAAGGGTCTCGAGCTCTTCGCCATTGGCTGCAAGACCGGCCTCCAATTCACGGATCCGATCTTCGATCCCGGCCAGATCCTTGAAAAGAGCCCGTTCCCGTGCCGACAATGCGGTGAGCGCCTCCTTCTTGGACGCGGCACGGCCATGTTCCCGGGCGATATCTTCCTTGATGGTCGAGGCCGTGGCTGCCGAGCAGGTTCGTTGCCACAAACACATCCAGGAGCAGAGAACCAGTGTGAGCACGATTGGCCATGCAAGGCGGCTCGAAACATGTTCAGGGAAAGCACACATGTCAGACCTCGCCCCGCAGAAACGGTCCCAGAGGACAGGTGTCGCACCCGGGTTTACTCTTCTTGCACCATCCTGCCCCGACCCGCACGAGGAGGGCATGAAATTCATTGAACAGCCTGACATCCGGAGTCAGTACATCCATGAAAAACTCCCTGAGCTCCTCATAGGTCACATCTTCGGGAATCAGACCATGGCGTTGGCAGATGCGGGCGGTATAGGCATCCGCCACAAAGCTGGGTTTGTTCAGAGCGTACAGAAGGATGGAATCCGCGGTCTCGGGGCCGATGCCGTTGACTCCGAGCAGGGCGATACGCAACCCATCGAGTTCCCGATCAAGAAGAACCTCCATGTCAAAGCGGCACGAAGATCTGAGAAAGGCGAGAAAGTGATGCAACCGCTTGGCCTTGAGACGAAAATAACCGGCAGGTCGGATCAGCTCGGCCAATTCCGTCTGGGGGAGAGAATACATGGCCCGGCCGTCAAGCAACCCAGCGTCCTTGAGATTTCGGATGGCCTTGGAGACGTTGGCCCAGTTGGTGTTCTGGGTCAATATGGCGCCCACGGCGATCTCAAAGGGAGTTTCCCCCGGCCACCAATGGCTGGGGCCGAGTTCATCGAGCATGGCCCCGTACATGTTCATCAGAAGGGATTTGCGTTGCATGGGAATGAGAAGAGATGAGCCCGAGTCACCCAAGGCATGAGACTCGCCTCGTGACGCGTGCCGTGGGGGGTTACAAGACAGGACATGGGGAATGGCGAAGAAAGACGTACCCCGCAAGATGGCCTGCAGACCTACGGCATGTATGCCCGGACGTTCCTGAAATCAAGGGCTTGATACGAAATGATGGTAGCGGATCAGGTACATACCAGACAGGCCCACTCACCATCGAGAGTCACGTGGGGATCACACTTGCCCTGATCGCGATACGCAGCAGCAACCGCCGGGATCTGGGTTTCGAGCAATCCCGAAAGGATCAGGATGCCGCCTGGATGAATCCGGCCCACCAGTTCGGGAGCCAGAGCGATGAGGGGAGGAGCCAGGATATTGGCAAGAATCAGGTCGAATCT
>CAYWJL010000055.1:0-9496 GCA_964458145.1 uncultured Desulfovibrionales bacterium
CTGGAAGTGGAATCGATTATTGCCATGGGCTACCCCAAAAAAGTCCCGGCAGGGCATCCCAAGGCGAGCCTGCTCTGGGACCGAGTCGTCGACCGATGACCCCTTTTTTCATCTGCACACCATCTTTTGTACTTCGTCTATCAAGGAACAACGCATGAGCACACCAGCATCTTCTTCGACCCATTTCATCCGAACCATCATCGACAAGGATCTGGCCGCGGGCAAACACGATCATATCGTGACCAGGTTCCCCCCCGAGCCGAACGGATTTCTGCATATCGGACACGCCAAATCCATCTGCCTCAATTTCGGACTGGCCCGGTCCTATGCAAAGAGCCATTGCAATCTGCGCTTCGACGACAGCAATCCGGCCAAGGAAGAACAAAAATACATCGACGCCATCATCCGCGATGTCTCATGGCTCGGCTTCTCCTTCGGGGATACGCCGCGTCATGCCTCGGATTATTTCGAGACTCTGTACACCCTGGCCGTGGAGTTGATCCAAAAAGGACTCGCCTATGTCTGCGAACTCTCGGCCGAAGAAATCCGGGAGTACCGCGGCACGCTGACCGAGCCCGGCAAAGAGAGTCCCTTCCGCGACCGCTCGGTTCAGGACAATCTGGACCTGTTTACCAGGATGCGCCAAGGGGAATTCGAGGAAGGCACCCATGTTCTGCGAGCCAAGATCGACATGGCGTCCCCCAACATGAATATGCGCGATCCCGTCATCTACAGGATCATCAAAGCCCCCCACCCGAGAACGGGTGACGCATGGTGCATCTATCCCATGTACGACTTCACCCACTGTATCTCCGACGCTCTGGAAACAATCACCCACTCGTTGTGCACCCTCGAATTTGCCGACCACAAACCCCTGTACGACTGGATTCTCGATCATGTGACCGTTCCCTGCCATCCCGTGCAGATCGAATTCGCCCGTCTGAACATCAACTATACGGTGACCAGCAAGCGCAAACTTTTGCAGCTCGTTCAGGAAGGGCTGGTCGAAGACTGGGACGATCCGCGCATGCCGACCATTTCAGGCATGCGCCGCCGAGGATTCCCGCCCGAGGCCATCCGCGAATTCTGTGATCGTATCGGGGTGAGCCGCAAGGACAGCTGCGTGGACATGGGCGTCCTTGAAAGCTGCGTGCGCGACGCGTTGAACGACAAGGCACCGAGGACCATGACCGTTCTGAAGCCGGTCAAGATCGTCATCACCGACTATCCCGATGATAAGGAAGAGAGCTTCGATCTTCCCGTGCACCCCAAAAATCCCCACATGGGCACGCGAAGCGTTCCCTTTTGCCGGGAGATCTATATCGAACAGGATGATTTTCTGGAAAACCCGCCCAAAAAATTCTTCCGCATGACTCCCGGACGGGAAGTCCGGCTGCGCGGAGCCTACCTGGTCACCTGTACCCAGGTGGTTCGCGACGCGGCAACAAACGAGATCACGGAAATCCACTGCACCCATGATCCGGCCAGCAGGGGGGGAGACGCGCCTGACGGCCGCAAGGTCAAGGGAACTATCCACTGGGTTTCCGCCCGCCATGCCATGGACATCGAGGTACGCCTTTATGACCGTCTGTTTTCCGAACCCTTTCCCACGGCGGACAAGGACAGGGACTTCAAGGAGTTCATCAATCCCGAGTCCCTTCACATCCTGACAGGTTGCAAGGCCGATCCCTCTCTTGCCGCAAGTCGCCCCGAGCAGGGGTTCCAGTTCGAACGACAGGGTTTTTTCTGCCGGGACAGCCGGAACATTGACCAGAATACGCCGGTCTTCAACAGGACCGTCACCTTGCGAGACTCCTGGGCCAAGAGGAAATAGAACGCGACGAGGCTGAAACCTTCAAACCAAACAATCCCAATCCCGGTGAGGACCATTCATGCATATCGAGATCTTTTACTGCACGGTTTGAAACTACTATCCCAGAGCCGCCGGTCTGGCGGAGGAACTGAAAAAGGCTTTCGGCTGCACAGTCGCCCTGACGCCGGGACAAACCGGAGACTTCGAAGTGATCAGGGATGGGGAAACCATCTACTCCAAACGTCAGACAGGCAAGATCCCGCCGCCGGCGACCATCTTGAACCTTCTTGGCGTATGAACGGGAACACGGCCATGACAACGAACGGATCATCCACAGCACCAGCCTCTTCTGCAGTATCTTCGTGCAGGATCATTCCCAACATCAACAAAGGGTGGGACGAGGAACTCTTTGTCCTCAATTACGCCACCCGTCTGTTTATGGCCATCACCGACAAAAGGGGGCTGATCCAGACGGCACTCGAGACCTTTGCCGATTTCTCCAAGGTCAAGCAGGTGGGAATCATGCTGGTGGATGACAAAAATCACGCATTCACCGAGGCCGGGTTCTACGACCAGGGCGAGACAACCTTTCCCTTCACGGAGTTGTCCCTTGAAAAGGACTCGCCCGTAGGCGGGATCATCCAGTCCCACGAGGTACAGGAGTGTCCCCTTGGGGTGGGCGTTTTCCCCTTGCCCGGAAAAACTTCGTGCGGCAAGGGCCGCTGCCTGTGCATTCCCATCGCCCGTTCCTCAAAGACCATAATCGCCCTGGTCACCCTGAACATCGGCGAACAGGCACCTGATTTCGAAACCGTACAGCGGCTCAGGGTCCTGTCCTCGGTCCTCGCCCTCTCCCTGGAAAACATGCGCCTCTTTGAAATGGCGGTCTTTGACGGCCTCACTGGAGTGCATGTTCGCAGGTATTTCGAGATCAGGGCCAACGAAGAGATGGCCAAGATGAAACGCTCTCCCAGATATCTCGGCATCATCCTCATGGACATCGATGATTTCAAGGATGTCAACGATTCCTTCGGCCATGTGGTCGGGGATGATGTGCTCGTGGAATTTGCCAAAAAGATTTCTCAGGAGTTGCGTCAGGACATCGACATCGTCTGCCGATACGGCGGTGATGAATTCGTGATTCTCATGCCGAGAACCGATCCCCTGCAAACGAAAAAAGTCGCCCGGCGCATCCTCGACGCCGGCAGCGGCCATGTCTTCAAGGCCCTGCCCGAGGGGCACCGATTGTCCATATCTGCAGGAGCCATGTGCATCGGGCCCGACAAGCCCATGCCCATCCAGAGCCTCATCCACCGGGTGGACGATCTCCTTTACGCGGGCAAGAAAAGTGGCGGCAATACGGTGGTTACCCCCGAGACCGACTGATCCGGGTTCAGCTCCACAACCTTTTTGTGACGCAAAAATGCCCCGACATCCTGACGGATGCCGGGGCTTCATGTTATGGACGATCAAACCGGAGCCGTTACATTTTACAGGTTCCAGTGCGACCATCATGTCTTCCCTCTTGGAGCATCAGCATACGATCACATGGCCCATGATCGGGTTGCAACCCCCTGCCATCAACCCCTGAGCCGGACCCGGGATTTCCAATCGACTCGGAGCCACTCAAGCAAGGGAGAAAACCACGGTCAGGACATTCAAGGAGCCCTGTCGCTCATACGAAATGGAATCAACCATGTTTTTGACCAGATGGATCCCAAGTCCCCCTATCTGGCGTTCGTCGATGTCAAGGGAAGTGTCCACGGTACCCCGCTGCAAGGGATCAAACGGTTCTCCCTGATCCTCGATGGCAAAGACAAGATTCCCGTCACGGGTTTCACAGTACAGGGTCACCTCGCCGGGGGTACCTTCAGGATAGGCATAGCTGAAAACATTGACCAGCAGTTCTTCGAGAACGAGTTCGATCTTGCCAAGGAGCATATCGGGCCCGTGGAGCCGTGTCAGACATGAAGCGGCAAAACGCTGCAGGGATCCGAGAGAAGAGATGTCGGCTTCTACTGTCAGACTGTCCTTGAAGGAGTCATCCAAGCTTGGCGAGCGCATCGTCCTGGCTCTCCCCCACCGGAAAGATCGAACTGAACCCGGACATTTTGAACACTTCACTGACCATACCGGAGAGGTTGTAGAACGCCAGTCCGCCGCCAAGGCCCTTGAGCTTCTTGCCGATGAGCAGCACACTGCGCAAACCAGCACTGCTTATGTACTCGACCTGGGCCATTTCCACACAGATATGCGTCGTGCCGCCATCGATGATGGCGGTGCATTCCTTTTCGAATTCAGGGGCGGTCACCGCGTCCATGCGACCGCCGACCCGAAGAATCATGGCATTATCCTTACTGATCTGCTCGAATTCCATTTCTCACCTCTGCCCCCTTGTGTTCCTGATTGCGACCACCGGAACACGGGGATGGGAATTAAGTAACAACAATTCGTTAAACGAAACAAGGTATCAAAAACAGTTATCATAAAGGGGTCGGAGAGTACAAGGATTTCATGGCCTTGTCCCTGACAGGAGGCAGTAAAGACCTCGTTTTCTCTACGCGTTGTCCACCCCAGAACCGCACAATGGCTCGCCATGACGACTAGAAAAGGATATCCACCTGTTCAGAATCCTGGTCGGTCCGCTCGGCGATCTCGCCGATCACCCAGGCGTCCTGGCCCAGGGCCTTCAAACGAGACATGACATCCTCCTCCATATCCGGTCCGATGACCAGGATATACCCGATCCCGGAATTGAAAATCTGGAGCATCTCCTCCCAGGACAGGTTGCCCTGGGTTCTGAGCCATGAAAAGACAGGAGGAATGTCCCAGGTTCCGAACCGGACCTCTGCCTTGAGTGATGCGGGCAGGATACGGGGGATATTATCGTAGAAACCACCGCCGGTGACATGGACCATGCCGCGGATCTCCAGGTCACGCAAAAGATTGAGCATCGTCTTGACATAGATTTTCGTAGGCTCGAGGAGCACTTCGGCCACGGTCTTTTCCGCACCCGGGAAAGGCGCATCGGCCTTGAGGCCACTGTCCTTGAAAATTTTGCGAACCAGCGAGTAACCGTTTGAGTGGATGCCCGAGGAGGCCAGTCCCACGAGCTTGTCCCCGATGCGGATACCGCTGCCGTCCACAATGCGGTCATTGTCCACGATCCCCACGCAAAAGCCCGAAAGATCGTACTCTCCGGGTGCGTAGAAGTCCGGCATCTCTGCGGTTTCCCCACCCAAAAGGGCGCATTCGGCCTGCTTGCATCCGTCGGCTATCCCCTTGAGTGCCGCCTGGGCCTGATCCTGCTCAAGCTTCCCGGTCGCAAAATAATCCAGGAAAAAAAGGGGCTTTGCTCCCTGAACAAGAATATCGTTCACACTCATGGCCACGAGATCGATCCCGATGGTATCGTGCCGATCGAACATGAAGGCCAGCTTCAATTTGGTCCCGACCCCATCGGTGGAGGCCACAAGGACCGGCTCACGCAGATTGTGCAGATCCGGCTTGAACAGCCCGCCAAATCCGCCGATATCCGTGATCACCCCTTTGGTAAATGTCTCTGAAACCATGGACTTGATGCTTGAAACAAAAGCGTTCCCCGCATCGATATCCACTCCGGCCTCCTTGTAGGCCTTGTCACGCTGCTGCATAGCCACCCCTCTTTGTTGGTACACCAAGCACGCTTGAAAGATTCTTTGCGGATGACAACCTATCCGATGACGGGTATCTTTCAAAAAAATGGTAGAATAGCACGCGAAGCACCACAACCCCGCGTGGTTATGACAATCATACAAGGCTCATCCATACCCATGGAGAAACCATCATGAAAATCCTTGCCGCTTCCCTTGTGGTCACACTTGCACTCGTTGGAACCGTTTGTGCCCACAATGCCACATCAAACGACAGCTCATCCCTTTTCATCGGCCAGGACGCGGCCACCGGAGATGAGGTCATGTCCATAGGCCCTGATCCTCAAACCGAGGATTCCTCGGTTTCCGAGCCACTCATTATCACACCCGAGATCATCTTGCCACCCAAAAAGCATCATGGCCATGGATACACAAACCAGGAAAACCGCATCAGGAAGCGAGCAACCGCTCCACAGAAGCCCTGAATCCGGCCACGATATCGTCCTGCCCCGGGACCTTTCTGTTCTCCATGAGCACCCGGCCGTTGCAGATGACTGTGTCCACGCAATCCCCATTGGCACTGTACACCACATTTGAAAGGAGATTGTGGTTGGGGATGAGCTGGGGATGATCCAGATCAACGAGCATGCAGTCGGCAAGCATCCCTTCCCTGATCTCCCCACACTCGAGACCGTACATGGCAGCCATGTTTTTCGTGGCCAGTGCAAAGGCATCCCGGGCAGGAAGCACGGTGGTATCGCCCGAGGTCGACTTGGCCAGCAGGGCTGCGAGTTTCATCTCCTCGAACATGTCCAGATTGTTGTTGGAGGCGCACCCGTCCGTACCAAGCCCGATGTTCACGCCCTTTTCGGCCAGGGCTTGATAGTTGAAATTTCCTGAAACCAGTTTACCGTTCGAGGCCGGGTTGTGAACGACCTGGACATGGTTTCCGGCCAGAAGCTCGATTTCGTGATCGCTCAGCCACACGCAATGGCAGGCCATGAGGCGAGGAGAAAGCATGCCCAGGGAATCGAGATATTCCACAGGACGCATTCCGTGCTCCTTGCGGCAATTTTCCACTTCAACGCTGGTTTCACTCAGGTGTACATGAATGAGGAGATCCTTTTTTTCGGCATATTCGGCCACCCATGCGAGGGAATCCCTTGAAACCGTGTAGATGGCATGGGGCCCGAGGGTAAAGATGATCCGATCGGACGACGACGCGTAGAGGTCATAGAGCTCTTTGACCTGGTCCTTGGCCTGTTTGGCCTTTTCCCGGTCCCCGAAATCGAAAAACGCGGCCGAGAGTCCGGCCCGAACGCCCATCTCCTCGACGGCCCGGACTGTTCCGGGTAAATGCCAGTACATGTCGGCAAAAAAGGTGGTCCCGGTTCGAATCATCTCCAGACAGGCGAACTTGGCCCCCCAGTAGACATCTTCCTCGGTCATCCTGGCCTCGATGGGCCAGATATTGTCTTCGAGCCATTCGCCAAGGGGCATGTCATCGGCATACCCCCTGAGCAATGTCATGGCCGCATGGGTGTGCCCGTTCATGAGCGACGGTAAAACGGCCTTGCCGGTTCCATCGATACGTTTGTCTGCCTGAACATCGGCAAGGGCCCCTATTTGAGCAATACGGTTTCCCTCTATCAGAATGTCCTGGTGTTCTCCGTCCAGAAGAACATTGGTTATCAAAATCCCCATGAACTCCCCATCAGCTGCTCTTGGTTGATGTATCCCATGCAAAAAACCGTATCACAAGGACTGCATGTGAACCCGGTTGCGCCCTGATCGTTTGGCTATGTAAAGATTGCTGTCCGCAGCCTCGACGAGCTGCTCCATGGTCTTCCAGTCGGCACGGCAGCGAGCGCCCCCGTTCCTTATGGTCAAAGCGATCCGGTCCTTGATAACCCGTTCCTTTGCATCCCGGATGACAAATTTGTACCACTGCACACGGCTGCAAAGTTCCTCGGCCAGGTCCTTGACTTCCTGGTTGCGGTATCCCAGCAGCAAAATGGCAAACTCTTCGCCGCCATACCTGGCGCACATGATTTTTCGAAGATCGTCCCCGCCTTTGCGGGAACTCGTCCCTTTTTCAAGAATGGCGGCCACGGTAGCCAAGGCCTGATCCCCGATACGATGGCCATATTCGTCGTTGAATTTCTTGAAGTTGTCGATATCGGCCATGAGCAGCGTCAGGGGCACTTTTTGCTTCCTGGACCGTTCGAACCAACTGCTCAACGTGAGATCAAAAGCCCTGCGATTGGGCAGATTTGTCAAGGAATCGGTCAGGCTCATCTCCACAAGCCCCTTGGCATCGGTTTCCATCTTCGATATCAGACCACCGAAACCCGATTTGACGTTCTCGACCATGGTCTCGATATTCGTTTCCTGTTCCACGGTCTTTATTGTTTCGACCCCAAGATCCCTGACATCATCGGTGCGCTGGACCAAAAGATTCTTGAACTCGCAAACCCGATTCATGGCCTCTTCGAACACAGCCTGAAGCTCGGCCTTCAAGGGCGTATTGAGGATGTTTTGCTGGCGTATGACAACACCGCGAAACCGCTTGTCCGAATAATCCCGTTCTTCAAGGATCTGGGCAAAAAGCGTTCTGAGCTGTTTTTTTTGCTCACCGGACAAAAAATCATGCTCCTGCATGCTTGCCAGATACATCATGAAGGATCGCCATCTGAAATCAGCAGGCATGGCCGCATGGTCCATGCCCTGGTTCAGACTATCGATATCGATCATACCGTTCTCCTTGCAAAGGTGAAATCCGTGACAGAATCACCATTTCATGCTGCATCCTTCTTATCCAAACCCTTCAGGTAATGCAAATGACCACCGATCCACGCCCGACCACATGCCCCTGCGGATCCGGCCGGACCCTTTCGAGATGCTGCGGCCTTTTCACGGATGGGAGCGCACGCCCGGAAACAGCCCTCGAACTCATGCGCTCGCGATTCACGGCCTTTGCCACAGGCCGGTACGACTACCTGCAGCAAACAGTCTCCCCCGCCCTCCACCACAGGTTCACCCCCGACAATCTGGCGAAGGAAGCTCGTGATGTCCGGTGGAAACGCCTGGATATCGAATCTGTCGAGGCAGGCTCGACCAAGGATGTCACAGGACGGGTAACCTTTGCGGCATACTATGAACGAGATGGCCGGGAACACATTGTACGAGAACGCAGCCGTTTCGAAAAGATTGACGGAGTCTGGCTCTATACCGGCGGCACGGTTCTGGCTGCGAATCAGGTCGTGACTGCGGGTCCCAAGCCGGGAAGAAACGCTCCCTGTCCCTGCGGAAGTGGCAAAAAATACAAAAAATGCTGCGGCAAACACCGATAACGGGTCTGCCGCAGCGACAACACAACAGCTTGAACCGGGTCTTGAATCAATCCTCTCTCCTCCCGACTCATACCTTCGTCATGCAACAATCTCCGCCTTGGTGATCATGACCGCTTCCTTGGGCACGTCCTCGTGGAAGCCCCAGGCACCGGTCTCCACACTCTTGATGGCGTCGACAACATCCTTGCCCTCGACCACCTTGCCGAAAACAGCGTATCCCCAGCCCTGGTCGTTCTTGCCGGTGTGGTTCAAAAACGCATTATCCACGGTATTGATGAAAAACTGGGCCGTTGCCGAATGAGGATCCATGGTCCGGGCCATGGCAACGGTATAGGCCTCGTTCTTGACCCCGTTGTCAGCCTCGTTCTTGACAGGCGAAAAGGTTTTCTTTTCCTGCATCTTCTCGTCCATGCCCCCACCCTGGATCATGAAATTCTTGATCACCCGATGGAAGATGGTTCCTTCATAAAATCCGTCTTTCACATACCGCAGAAAATTTTTCACGGTCTTGGGAGCCTTGTCCTCGAAAAGTTCCAGAACAATGGTTCCCTTATTGGTCTCGATTCGTACCACGGTCTTCTCCTTGTTTGTAGGGATTTGGAAAATTTGAGGATTTTAACCACTTATGAAAGCCGGCAAAACAGACACCAGCATCCAACAATCTCCCAAATCTCCCAAATTTCTAAAATCTCTTAAAT
>CAYWJL010000056.1:0-1506 GCA_964458145.1 uncultured Desulfovibrionales bacterium
CCGGGCCGTTCTGGAGATGATCACAAGCCAGGGGCAGGATCTGGTGGAAATGATGGGCCTTGAACAAAGCCTCGAGGATCTGGGCGAAAGGATCGAGCCCCATTCCAAAACATCGGCCTCGGCCAGATTGACCACGTCCATCGTGGACAAGGCCGGAGCCCGAAACCCCTTCAAGCTGGGGGCCGACGGATTCAATACGGCCTCGGAAGCGTATTACCGGGACGATCTGCGGATTTCTTATATCAGGGAAGGTTTCCGGGATCTGCAGGAAGACCTGAAAAAAGCCCCCCTGCCCCCGTCCCTGATCCGGGCGACCCGGGATGACAAACTGCACAATGCAAGCGCCTTCATGCTGGATATGGAAGAGAAGCTGTGCACGGACACCATCTCCCTCGAGGATCTCGTGAGCACCACCACCGTGCTCATGCACGTCATCGCCGATTATTCAATCCGCACAAACCATCACAGGAAAACACACAATGGCTCCATCACCCCACCAGTATATCTGCCGACGTACAGGGCAGATAAAAACCGAAAAGCTCTTTAGCGACAAGCTGATACGCATCATCTACTCGGATGTGAGAGAGCAGGCACCCTTTCTGTTCAACCTGCTCACTTCGGCCAGAAGTTCCGCCCTGCTGGGCTTTTTGAATTACGACCTCCCCCTTGCCGATACCCTGACCGGGGCCAGAAAATTCCTGGAACGCATGGGCATCGACCTGTCCGAGTGCGTCCGGCCCAAGCAGTACTACACGACCCACCGCCGCCTGTTCGAACGGCAGATACGCTTCTGGGAATGCCGGGACATGGACGAGAGCCGGGAAACCATCGTCGCTCCGGCCGATTCCCGGATGCTGCCGGGCTCCATGACCAGGGGCTCCATGCTGCTCATCAAGGGAAAATTTTTCGACTTCGAGGAACTCATGGGGACGGACAAGGGGGAATGGCTGACCACCTTTGAGAACGGACATTTCGCCACCTTCCGACTCACGCCGGACAAGTACCACTACAACCATTTTCCGGTCAGCGGGGAAATCCGCGACATCTACGAGATCAGGGGCAGGTACCATTCGTGCAACCCCGAGGCCGTGGTCGAGATGGTCACCCCGTATTCCAAGAACAAGCGGGTGGTCACGGTCATCGACACGGACGTACCCGGAGGCACGGGATGCAGTCTCGTGGCCATCTTGTCGTCCTCATCATCGCCGTTCCCCTGACCGTTCTGTTTGCCTGGGGATTCAAAAACCTGCCCGGAGCCCGATGGCAGATGCTCGGGGCCGTTCCGGTTCTTCAGAAAGACGAGACCACCTGGCAGGGGATCAACTTCACCTTTTACGGGGTGTTCAATGCATTCGCCTACATGACGGCCACGGCCCTGGCCATTGTTCTGTTCGGGGCCATTGCTATCGCTCCCTTCCCCCTGTTCGCCATGATCGTCGGGGTTCTGGGAATCTGCATGCCCGCGTCCAGGATCATCGCCGCTGTGGTGGAAAAGAAACCCCATAC
>CAYWJL010000056.1:1516-9294 GCA_964458145.1 uncultured Desulfovibrionales bacterium
CGGCAGACTGGCCTGCATCAGCTTCGGGTGCTGCTACGGCCGTCCCGTTGCCGAACTCCCCGAACGATTCAGAAAACTGTTTGCCGGACGTGCCTTTGTCTTTAGAGGCGCGACCAAGAAGATCTCCTACGCCCACCATCTGGACGGGCAGCCCGTGATTCCCGTCCAGGGCATGACGGCCGTCCTCTATTGCGGGTGCGCCCTTGTGGGCATGTACCTGTTTCTGGAAGGGCATTTTGCCGCCGCCCTCATCCTGAGCATTCTGATCACCCAGGTCTGGCGGTTTCTCTCGGAATTCTTGCGCAACGACTACCGGGGGGAAGGTTCCATCTCCGCCTACCAGATCATGGTCCTGGTCGGAGCTGCGTATGTGGCCATTCTCCCCCTGCTTATCTCCTCCAGCTCCACACCTGTTCCCGACATCGCCCTGGGCCTCGCTTCCCTGTGGTCGCCGGGCATCATTCTCACCTTGCAGGCCCTGTGGGTGATCAGCTTTGTGTACACGGGAAAGAGCAGTGTCACGGAATCGAGCATCGAGTTCACAGTCAGGAAGCAAAATATCTGATTCGACCTCGGTTCAGCGCTTGACCATCTCTGATTGATTCCCTATACGTATTGCAACATCGTCCCCGTTTGAAAAACTACCGCTCCTCGTCTCCACGAGACGAGGAGCGGTTCTCTATTTTCATATATTCAGGAAAGTTCAGACAAGTTGAGGTAGAACAGCATGGATAGTATCCCGATTTCCGTTCAAGGATTGGCAAAAGTCAACAAAGAGCTCGAGGAGCTCAAGCTGGAACGGCCCATTATCGTTCAGGCCATCAAGGAAGCCCGGGAAGAGGGCGACCTGCGAGAAAACGCGGGCTATGACGCAGCCCGGGAACGTCAGGGCATGCTCGAGGCAAAAATCAATTTCATCGAGTCACGCCTCCCCCTTTTTAACGTCATCGACATGAACACCCTGGGTGGAGATGTCGTGACCTTCGGAGCCACGGTCACTCTCGAAGACCTGGATACCGGGGAGGAAAAAATCTACACCCTCATGGGACCGGATGAATCCGACGTGGACAAGGGTATCATTTCCGTTCTCTCCCCTGTCGGTCAGGCCCTTCTCGGCAAGGAAGAAGGCGACGAAATCATTGTGGACGCTCCTCGTGGCAAAATCGAATACGAGGTCATGGGCGTGACCTTCAAGGGATCGGGCACCAAATAATTCAGCAGGCACCACACGAACAAAGCCGGGTTTCCTGCACAATGGAAACCCGGCTTTTTTGGTGTCCCTTTTTATGCGGCGTCTACTGATCGGACACGGAAGAAGTCCCGGACTTGTGAGATCCGAATCCTCCCAGATGGATGGACAGGGCAGTGATGGACGCATGGATCTCGCAGGCCGAAAGGACCAGTGAGGCCATGAGCAAGAGCATGCTCGCGCCAAAGACCCATTGGGCAAAGGTTTCCCACCCCGCGAACATGAGAAAAATGCACAGCACGCAGCAGAAAAACGCGGAAATGCCCAGAAGCTGCATATACCTGATAAGTATGATCCGTTTTTTGAGACTTTCGATCTCCCGGTAGACGTCCTCTTCGCCCGAGGTCTTGTAACTGGCGTACAGACTCCTGACCCGGCTGCCGATGGCCAGGAATCGGTTGGAATAAGCCAGCAGCAGAAGCGATATGGCCGGAAAAAAGATGGCCGGCGTGGTCATGGTGAGTTCCATGCAGAATCTCCCTGGTTGGATGGTCGACATTGTCGGTGCGCGCGCATAATGGCCAACGTCCCGGTCAAAAGCAAGGATGGTGAAGCCGGAGATGTCGGGGATACGTTGTCTGGGATCAAAAAACTTCATCCGGCGCCTTGACAGGTATGGCCGGATTATCTAGGTGGGAGTTTCCAAACACAACTATCGTTTTCACAGGATCACACAGATCATGTCCAATCACACCTCACATATGCTTCAGCTTACAGCTTCCAGCCTCTGGTGGTGGCGTGATATTTCATATGAACTCCTGTGAGCGCAGCGACATGATCGCCGCAAGTATGACATACCGCACAATCAAGGGCCGCAGGAGACAATCCTGCGGCCCTTTTTTTGTAACCTGAACCCCCATAGCGAAACCATGACATTCTCTCCCTTCACGATCCTTTGCTCCACAGACATCTCTTCTTCCCTGACCGGGAAGCAGATCGATGTCGCTTGTGCAGCAGGGCTCTGGTGGTGGCTTTTTTCCCGTGCCAGGGGAGATCCTGCTGCTTTGTGACACACACTGTTCACCACCATGCAAGCCGCCGGATTTCCCAGGAAAACCCGGCGGCTTTTTTGTGAAATCCCATAACTCTCTAAAATTTCTAAAATTCCACATTTTTCTTCGGAGACCCAATGATAGAAATCATACAACACGGCAAATGGATGCAGGCAGATACGCAAACGCCCGTATCCCTCTACGTCAACCTGGTGGGCAATGAACCGGGGATCCTTCTGGAAAGTACCGAAGTTGACGGTCGGCTCGGCCGATACAGCCTCATCGGGTGGGATTTCAGACTCATGCTTTCGTGCACCGACGGGAATCTGAATGTGACCTGCGAAGATGAACGGTTCGCCCCCCTGCAGGCATTCCACGGGACCCCGTTTCTCCAGGGCATCAAGGGGCTGACCGGGGAACTGAACATCGTGCCTCCCACCGAACTGGGCGAGCTTCCCCCCATGACAAGGTCCATCTGCGGGTATTTCGGATATACCATGGGCGGAATCTTCGAACCGGCCCTGGCAGACCGTCTTCCCCCTGAAGAAGGTGAAGCCCTCTACGCCCTGCCCGGGAAGATCCTGCTTTTCGATCACCTCTATTCCCGGTGCTGCTACCTGACCATTACCGAAGATCTCGATCCCGGCCCCCTGTCTGCCGCCCCGGTGGAAGAAGAGCCTTCATGCGGAGCAATCACGGCCACACCGGATCGCGAGACCTTCATCGATTCAGTGGCCAAAGCCAAGGAACTGATCACCGAAGGCGAGGCCATCCAGATCGTGCTCTCGTCCAAGCGACATTGCCCTTTTACCGGTTCCTCCTTCACCCTGTACCGCAGGCTCAGGCAGATCAACCCCTCACCGTACACCTTTTACATCCATTTTCCCGAGGTCACCCTCATCGGATCGTCCCCCGAACTCCTGGTCAAGAGCACGGACAACGAGCTTCTGCTCAGGCCCATCGCCGGAACCAGGCATCGGGGCGCAACCGACGAAGAGGACAAGGCCCTGGCCGTTGAAATGATCGAGGATCCCAAGGAACGGGCCGAGCATGTCATGCTGGTGGATCTGGGAAGAAACGACCTGGGCCGCATCGCCACCACGGGCAGCGTCAAGGTGACCCGATTCATGGACGTGGAACGGTTTTCCCACGTCATGCACCTCACCTCCACCATCACTGCGGATCTCCTGCCGGAAAAGGACGGGTTCGACGTGCTGGCAGCCACCTTTCCGGCAGGCACGGTGAGCGGAGCGCCCAAGATCAGGGCCATGCAGATCATCGCGGACATGGAACCCCTGGAACGCGGCCCCTATGCCGGATCCATCGGCTGGATCGGCGTGGGCAAGGGCCCCGTCAATCTGGACATGGGACTGACCATCAGAACCATGTGGGTGAAGGACGGTGTCCTTACCTGGCAGACCGGAGCGGGGATCGTGTTCGATTCCGACCCGGTCAAGGAATGGGAAGAATGTCAAAACAAGGCAGGGGCCCTTTTTGCGGCCATAGAGACCAAGGGAGGCGGTGATGATTTTACTCGTGGATAATTTTGATTCCTTTACCTTCAATCTGGTGCAGACCTTCCAGACCAAAGGGTGCAATCCCAAAGTCCTGCGGAACAACGAGCCGGAAATCCTGGACCTGGCCACAAGCCCGGACCTGCAGGGCGTCATCCTTTCACCCGGTCCCAGCCACCCGGTCAATTCCGGATTGTGCATGGAATTCCTTGAAAAACTGCCCGCGCACATTCCCGTACTGGGCGTGTGCCTGGGCCACCAGATCCTGGGCCATTTTGCCGGTGCCCGCGTGGGCAAGGCCGGACGCATCATGCACGGCAAGACATCCACCATCGAACATACCGATACCGGCATCTTCAAAGGCATGCCCAAAGACATGGTCATCGGCCGCTACCATTCCCTGGCCGTTTTCGAAGACGGCAAGGACCTCCCGTTCACGGTCACCGCACGAACCAAAGGCGGAACCATCCAGGGCCTCGCCTACACGGATCGCCCCTGGATGGGCGTCCAATTCCACCCCGAATCCGTGCTCACCCCGGACGGCCCCGAGCTGCTGAACAATTTCATCAAAATCTGCGAAGAACAGACAGGCGAACACAAACATGTAGCGTGAAAAAAACGGAGACGGGAGACCGTATAGGCCGTAGGGGCACGGCGCGCCGTGCCCTTTCTACCACCCCCGGGAACCCCGAATGCAAACAATACAACAGGGACATTTTCGCAAAGAGGAAAAAACCATGCATACCATAAATACCATTCTCGACCACTTGAAAAACGGCAACGACCTCACCACAGCCATGGGCAAACAGGCCTTCGGATCCCTGCTCACGGGACAACTGGAACCGGCACAGGCCGGAGCCCTGCTCCTTGGCTTGAGCATGAAGGGAGAGACCGCCGACGAGCTGGGCGAGGCCGTGAACATGGCTCTCGAGCAGGCCAGGATCATTCCGGGTCTGACTGAAAAACGCATAGACACCTGCGGCACGGGCGGAGACGGCAAGAACAGCTTCAACTGCTCGACCGCTGTGTCCCTGTTTCTGGCCGACATGGGCTACAAAGTGGTCAAGCACGGCAACAAGGGAGTTTCGAGCAAATGCGGGAGCGCGGATATCGTCAAGGCACTGGGTTTCCCCTTTGTGGGATCCCCGGAAGACGCCCATGCCGAACTGGCCAAACGCAATTTCGTCTTCCTCTTCGCCCCCCAGTTCCACCCGGCCTTCAAGCACGTGGCTCCCATCCGTCAGGCCCTGGGCATACGCACCCTGTTCAACCTCGTGGGACCGCTCATCAACCCGGCTCTGCCCACCCATCAGCTCATGGGTGTTCCTTCGCCCGAATTCGCCCCGCTCATGGCAACGGTCCTGGCCAAACGAGGTATCAAGGCGGCCGTTGTCCACGGTGCCGGCGGGTTTGACGAACTCACCCCCTGCGGTGTCTGTCACGTGATCATGGTCGCTGACGGCAAAACAACCACCTCGGAATTCGATCCCCGGCCTCTGGGTTTCGAACACTGCGCCCCCGAGGCCATGCAGTGCAGCGGCCCGGAAGACGCCCTTGAAAAACAGAAACTCATCCTGGCAGGAGCCGGCCCCAAGGCCATGCAGGACATGGTCGCCCTGAACCTGGGCATGGCCATCCATATCCTTGAAGAGGGCGTGACCATGGCCGAGGCCATGCAGCAGGCCCGCACCAAGGTGAAAGAAGGGGTCAAGGAGGTCCTGTCCCATGCCTCTTAGCCGATTCGTCGAAGCCAAAAAGGAAGAACTGGCACGCCTCTGGGACATGGAAGACTTTCCCTACCCCTACTCAGGGCCCAGACCCGGGTTTGCCCAGGCCATCCGGGCACAAAAACATAGAGCCATCATAGCCGAGTACAAACGGGCCTCTCCTTCCAAGGGAGACATCAATCTGACCATGTCTCCGGACGAGGTGGGGGCCATGTACGCACAGGCAGGAGCATCGGCCATCTCCGTGCTCACGGAGGAAACCTATTTCAAGGGCGATCTCTCCTATCTGCAGACCATGGCAACAACCGGCCTGCCCCTGCTGCGCAAGGATTTCATCACCGATCCCCTGCAGGTGGCCATGACAGCGTCCACCCCGGCATCGGCCATTCTGGTCATTGTCCGGCTCTTCAAAACGGATGACGAACTGGACGCAGTGTTGCGGGAATGCAGGGTATACGGTCTGGAACCGGTGGTGGAGGCATTTGACGCTCACGATCTCCAAAGGGCACAGTCCCTCCGAGCCAAGATCATCCAGATCAACAACCGCGATCTGGCCACCCTGGGCATCGATCTCAACCGGTCCCACGAGCTCATCGAACGAAAACAACGAGATGAAACCTGGATCAGCGCCAGCGGCATCACCACCCCGGAAACCGGGCAGGATATGTTCAAAGCCGGATTCGACGCTTTGCTCATCGGCACGGCCCTGATGGAGTCGAAGGATCCCGGGGAGATGGTCAGACGATTCACCCAAAACCGATAATGACCATGCACGTATCCGATCAAACCATACCGCCCCTGTTTTCCCGCAAACCCATCGTCAAGGTCTGCGGCATGACCAGGCAACAGGACATCCAGACCTGCATCCACCAGGGCGTGGATCTTCTGGGATTCATCTTTCATCCCAAAAGCCCGCGAAACACCAGCCCCCAGGACGTGCCCGATCTTTCCAAGGCACCGGTACGCAAGGTCGGCGTGTTCGTGAACCAGCAACCCGACGAAATTGTCCGGATCATGGAAACAGCCGGCCTGGATCTGGCTCAGCTTCACGGGGATCACTCTGTCGAAGCCTGCCGGGCCATAGGACCTGACCGGGCCATCAAGGTCTTCTGGCCCATGCGCTATGAGCGAATGGACGACCTGCGCCGCGACATGGACCTGTTCGCCCCTGTGTGCACGGCCTTTCTCCTTGATGCGGGCATGAAATCCGGAGGCCACGGAACCAGCCTCGATTTCACCACCCTCGAGGGCATACAGCCACCCCGCCCCTGGCTCCTGGCAGGCGGCCTGGGCCCGGCAAACATCACCGAAGCGCTGCAATGCAACCCGGATGGCGTCGACCTCAATTCCGGCGTGGAATCCGCCCCCGGCATCAAGGACGCCAAGGCAATCAAACAGGGCATGCACATCATCCGAACCGACAACCGAATCGACATTCGAACCGACAACCGAACCGACACCAACCCGTAGGGGCACGGCGCGCCGTGCCCTTTTCCCACCAATCACAACCGTCTGGACATACCGAAAAAAGGGCGGGCACAGGGACCCGCCCCTACAATTGATCACATGTTCCGAGATCCCGAATCACGCTCGGAATGACGAACCCTGAAAAAGAATTGGCATTTTCGAACCGAATTTTCCTTCTCTACCGTCATCCCGGCGAAGGCCGGGATCTTGAACGCCAAAAAATGTAGCCAAAACCCCAATGCAACGCCAAATCCATAAAGATCCCGGATCAAGTCCGGGATGACGGCATGCTCCGATCTGCGCACTGTGCCCTGTGCCCTGCGCACTGCACCCTGCGCACTGTGCACTGCGTACTGTGAATCTTTTATCCTACATCTCGAATCAAGGATTTCCCATGAAAACCAACCCCATCAAACACCGCTTCGGCCCCTACGGCGGCCGCTACGTGCCCGAGATGCTCATCCCGGCCCTGGATGAACTCACCGAGGCGTATGAACAGCTCCGGGACGATCCCGCTTTCCAGCAGGAACTCTCCGATCTGTTCACCACCTATTCGGGTCGCCCCACCCCCCTCACCTATGCGGCCAACCTGACCAAGCGTCTCGGCGGCTGCAAGATCTACCTGAAAATGGAAGGCCTCAACCACACAGGTGCCCACAAGATCACCAACGCCCTGGGTCAGGGACTGGTGGCAAAAAAGATAGGCAAGACCCGCCTCATCGCAGAAACAGGAGCCGGGCAGCACGGGGTCGCCACGGCCACGGTGGCCGCCAAGCTCGGCATGGCCTGCACCGTGTTCATGGGCGAGGTGGACATCAGACGCCAGTAT
>CAYWJL010000057.1:0-9128 GCA_964458145.1 uncultured Desulfovibrionales bacterium
ATTCCACGGTCAGTCAGCTCTCGTACATCATCATCGGTGTGGCCATGCTCACCCCGGTGGCCGTGCAGGGCGGGCTGATCCATATCGCCACCCACGCCTTTTCCACGATCACCCTGTTCTTTGCGGCCGGGGCCATTTTTGTCTCCTGCAATCTCAGAAGCATCCGGCTCATGTCCGGGATCGGGCGCAAGATGCCCTGGACGTTCGGGGCCTTTGCCGTGGCATCCCTGAGCATGATCGGGATCCCGCCGGTATGCGGATTCGTGACCAAATGGTTTCTGGTCAACGGCGCGGTCCAGACCCATCAGATCATCCTGCTGATCGCCCTGCTGGGAAGTACCCTGCTCAATGCCGCGTATTTCGGACCGGTCGTGTACAAGGCCTTTTTCGGCAAGCCCGTTCATGCAGAGCTCCCCTTTGCCTATGAAGGGGTGAAGGAAGCGCCTTTGTGCATGGTCATCCCTTTGTGCATCACTGCGGCCATTTCCGTATTCATCGGCATCTATCCGGAACCGGTCCTGCAACTCATTCAGATTTTCAGGGGCATCTAGCTTGCCCGGTCCCAATCGGTGCAGGCCCGTAACGCATCATCACACAAACTCTTTTCAGGATACGGAACCGTCATGAGCCTTACCTCCTCGTTTTCAGCGTTTCTCATCAAGGCCCGGGATAACGCGCCCGTGTGGAAAAAGGCGTTTTTCACAGCCCTTGGCATCCTTGTGGGAATCAATGTTTTTCTCCATCCCCATCACGCCCATTTTGCCATGGAAACCACCATCGGATTCTGGGCCGTTTTCGGGGTCACTGTCAGCGTGGCCCTGGTTCTGGTGCTCAAGAAAATCATCTACCCCCTGATCAACAAACCCGAGGCGTTCTATGACCGGTCTGAGTAATTTTCTCCATCCGGCCCTTGGCTTTTTCGCCCTGGCCGTCATCCTTCCTTTTGCCCGGAACAACAAGGCCTGGCGCTGGCTTTTGCCCGTCCCCGGCCTGGTGGCCATACTTGCGGTTCTGTCCATGAGCCAGGGAACGTATGGCTTCATGAGCTGGCTTGGTCTGGATATGGTTTTCGGCCGTGCGGACAAGCTCTCCATCATCTTTGCCCATGTCTTTGCCATCGAGGCCTTGATCGGGATGATCTTTGCCATGCATGTGAAGGATAAATATCAGCACATAGCTTCGGCCCTGTACGTGGCCGGCGGTTTCGGCTGTGTGTTTGCGGGCGATTACGTGACCCTGTTTCTGTTTTGGGAACTCATGTCCGTGGCCTCCACCTTTGTCATCTGGCTGGCCCGTAACAAGCGTTCCACTCAGGCCGGTTTCAGGTACTTTCTGTTCCACACCCTGGGCGGTCTCTTTCTCCTCGCCGGTCTGCTCCTCAGGTACGGAGATCTGGGCACCTTCGCCTTCACCGCTGTCGAGCCGGGTTCGGCGCAACTCTATGACTGGCTGATCCTTCTCGGATTCTGCGTCAACGCAGCGGTCGTGCCCCTGCACGCCTGGCTGCCCGACGCCTATCCCGAGGCAACCGTGACCGGCGCGGTCTTTTTGAGCGCCTTCACCACCAAGACGGCCGTGTACGTTCTGGCCCGGGGCTTCTCCGGATTCGAAATTCTCGGCATCATGGGCGTGATCATGACCATCTACGGTGCGTGCTACGCCACCATCGAGAACAATGCCCGGCGTATCCTGGCCTACCACATCGTCTCCCAGGTGGGGTACATGGTGGCGGGCATCGGCATCGGCACGGCCATGACCATCAATGGTGCCTGCGCCCATGCCTACGCCCATATCCTGTACAAGGGGCTGCTCTTCATGGCTGCAGGTTGTATCCTGTACGCTACGGGCACGGCCAAGCTGACAAGGCTGGGCGGTCTGGCCTCGCGCATGCCTCTGGTCATGTTCTGCTACATGGTCGCTGCGGTATCCATATCCGGATTCCCCCTGTTCAACGGATTCATTTCCAAGAACATCACCATTGCCGGGGCTGCCATCTCTCACCATACCTGGCTGGCTCTGGGCATGGAAGTTGCCGCAGTGGGTACCTTTCTCTCGGTCGGTATCAAGCTTCCTTATTTCGCATTCTGGTCCAGGTCCGAGTACACCGGCGAGGTCAAGGAACTTCCGAAAAACATGTATGTAGCCATGTTCATGGCCGCTTTTCTCTGCTTTTTCACCGGTGTGTACCCCCAGGCCCTGTACAGCCTGCTGCCGTTTCCCCTTGATTATCATCCGTTTGCACCCTGGCAGGTTCTGGCGTCTCTGCAGCTTCTGGGCTTCACCGGCCTGGGCTTCTACCTCTGCCGCAAGATCATCGCTCCCCACGAAGGGCGCAACCTGGATTTCGATTTCCTCTACCGCATCGTGGGCTGGATCGGGCTGTTTCTGGCCAAGTATCCCGTGGCCATGATCGATTCCTGGTGGACCTCGGTGTACAGGAAGATCGGCCTTGCCGGACTGCTGGACATGGCCGGGGGCTCGTCCCGGTTCGATGCCCGGACCATCGACGGTGTGGTGGACGGAACCGCCACCTCAGTGGTGGGCATCGGCGGATTTCTGGCCAAGCTTCAGACCGGTAAGCTGTCCGACTATGTCGGTCTGTCCGCCCTCATCGGCATCGGGATCATCGCAGCGGTTTATTTTTTCATCTAACACCCATGGCATCAGACCTCCGGCCGGGCTTGCCCATGGCCACAACCATCTGATCGGAGTCGGCATTCATGACCCTCACGAGTCTTATCGTCTTTCCCCTTGCGGTTTCGTTTCTTCTGGCCTGGTTGCGTGATGACCGGACGATCCGGTTGGTCACCCTGGCGGCCGGATTTGTGGAAATGGCCCTGGCTTTCCCCCTCGTGGGGTTCGACATCCACGCCACGGGTTTCCAGTTCGTGGAACAGGTTCCCTGGGTGCCTCAATGGGGTCTTTCCTACTATCTGGGCATCGACGGGATCAGCCTGCTCATGATCCTTCTGACCATCCTGCTTCTGCCTCTGTGCGTGCTCTGTTCGTGGAATTACATCGGCAAGCGGGTCAAAGAGTTCCACATCTGCATGCTTCTCATGATTTCGGTGTGTATCGGTGTTTTTGCCGCCCTGGACATGGTTCTCTTCTATGTCTTCTGGGAGGCCATGCTCGTACCCATGTTCCTGATCATCGCCGTATGGGGCGGACCCAGGCGTAAATACGCCTCCATCAAGTTCATCGTGTACACCCTGGCGGCGAGCACCCTGCTTCTGGTTGCCATCATCGCCTTTTATTTCCAGACAGGAACCTTTTCCATTCCCGTGATCATGGAGAGCGAATTCTCTTTCAGGTTCCAGTTCTGGGCCTTTCTGGCCCTGGCCCTGGCCTTTGCGGTCAAGGTGCCCATGTTTCCCTTCCATACATGGCTTCCGGCCGCCCATGTGGAAGCGCCCACCGCAGGCAGCGTGCTCCTGGCTTCCGTGCTTCTGAAGATGGGTACCTACGGGTTTTTGCGTTTCTGTCTTCCCATGACGCCTGACGCGTCCGTGTACTTTGCTCCGCTGATGATCGGCATCTCCATCGTCTCCATCATCTACGGAGGGCTTGTCGCCCTGGGCCAGAAGGACATGAAGAAGCTCATCGCCTATTCATCCGTGGCCCACATGGGCTTCGTCACCCTGGGAATCTTTGTCTTCACCACTCGGGGTATCGAGGGCGCTGTCTTCCAGATGCTCAACCACGGGATCACCACGGGAGCTCTGTTCATGCTCGTGGGAGCCATCTACGAACGGACCCACAGCAGGGAGATCGCCGACAACCTCGGTCTGGCCAAGTACCTGCCCGCGTATATCGGATTTTTCGGTCTGTTTGCCCTGTCCTCCCTGGGTTTTCCGGGAACCAACAGTTTCGTGGGCGAGGCTTTGGTCCTTATCGGGGCTTTTCAGAACAACGTCATCGTGGGCGCTCTGGCCATCCCCGGAGCCATGCTCGCTGCGGCCTACATGCTCAGCCTTTTGCCGAAGCTGGCCTGGGGCGGACCCTCGGCAGGCAAGGGACTGCCTGATTTGGATCGCCGCGAGTGGGCCTATATCCTCCCCCTGGCCATTCTCGTCTTCTACCTCGGTCTTGCTCCGACCCTGACCCGGATTACCATCGACGCATCCATCCCCAAAACCATCAAGCGGGTTCAGACCGTGCTTGAGAACAAACGGCCCGATCTGGTCACGCACATGACCGTCACCACCCAGACCTCCCCCCAAGGAGTTCAGTAACGATGACCAACTCCACTTTCCTCACTTCCATCATCACCCTCGGCCCGGAGACCTTCCAGCTCCTGTTCATCGCCGCCCTGTTTCTGGTTTCGGTCTTCCGCAAGGAAACTGAAAAAACCGGATGGATCGCATGGGCTTCCCTGGCAGGCGTTGTCATCGCCTTTGCCGGATTGGGCAGTCAGGGGATCTTTTTCGCCGATGCCTACCGGGTTGACGGGTTGTCCCAGTTCTTCAAGCTGGCCATTGCCATCGGGTTCTGTATCACCGTGTTCAACGGCAAGGAACTTCCCGGCGTCGAACCGTACAAGCGGACCGATTACTATCTCATGCTCTCCCTGAGTTCCTGGGGACTCATGCTTCTGTCGAGCGCTGTCGAGCTCATGACCATGTTCATCGCATTGGAGATCTCCTCCTACAGCCTGTACTCCCTCATCTCCCTGCGTAAGGGGAGCAAACCCGCCTCCGAAGCGGCCATCAAGTACATCCTGTTCGGGGCCGCGGCCACGGCCATCTCCCTGTTCGGGCTCTCGTACATCCTGGCCTGCGCCCATACCTCCTATCTGGCCGAATTGACCGGTAAGATATCCATGGACTGCCCCATCGCCATGATCGGCACGACCATGTTTCTCATTTCCTTTTTTTACAAACTGGCCCTGTTTCCCTTTCATTTCTGGTGCCCTGACGTGTACACGGGATCCACCAACGAGACGGCCGCATTCGTGGCCACCCTGCCCAAACTCGGGGCCGTGGTCGCCCTTATCAGGATCACCAATCTGGTGATGCCGGGTGTTGCCATGACGGACGTTCTGGCTATCCTTGCCGCCCTTTCCATGACCTACGGCAACCTGGCCGCATTGGCCCAGAAGGATGTGAAACGCATTCTCGGATATTCCAGTGTGGCTCATGCCGGATACGTGCTCATGGGAGTGGTCGCCGGGACGGATGCCGGTCTGGCTGCCGCCGCCTTTTACGGCCTGGCCTATGTGTTCATGAATCTCACCTGCTTCTGGGTTATCGCCCGGGTCGCTCCCAGCGGTGAAAATCTGGAACTCAACGACCTTTCCGGCATGTACAAATACGCGCCCGCCTATGCCCTGGCCCTGGCCGTTGGGGCCTTTGCCCTGGTGGGTATGCCCCCGACCATGGGATTCACGGGGAAACTCTTTCTGTTCACGTCCCTGTGGGGCCACGGTTATGACTGGCTGGTCATCCTCGGGGCCGTCAACACGGCATTCTCCATCTTCTATTACCTGAATCTTGTCCGGTATGCCTATACCCGCGAAGAACAGGCTCCCAGAACCATCGACGCCTCGTTTGGCGCACGTATCACGGCCCTGGGACTGGCCGGTATCGTTCTGGTTCTGGGGTGCATACCGTCCAGCGTGTATCAGACCGCCCTGGCTGCCACCCGCTCCATTTGGGGGGGCTAGGGCAGAACACAGTCAGATCTCCTGGTGATTTTATCAGCACATTCGTCAGGGCTCCTGTCCGTGTGACCGTCGACCTGACCGTAGAGACAAGCCATTCCCTGATACAGGGGGGGCACGACAACGACACCTTTTGGTTTCCACATTTTTGCGTTGCCTGACCCTTTTTTTCAAGGGACCTCCATTCCTTGACCCACGCGTGTCTCATAAACGCAGCGAGGCGTGATTCCGAATCAGCGGAATCACGCCTCGTTTTTTGTATCAGCGCATAGCATGTCTTTGGCTGGTGATTCGTAAAACGGCACCGTCCTTGCTTTCGCTTCTTCAAGACCCCATCCAACAGAATTTTGACTCCAATCATACCTTGCAGGTTGCCATGAATCACCATCCTTCCCTATTTCCACCCCATGAAGAACCCCTTGCCGGGTTTGCAGTCGACCCCTCGGACGGTGGGTCGGATGCCGGCGCATGGGCGGTTCCCTGGTCGGACCTGATGATGACCATGTTCATCCTTTTCGCGGTTCTTTTTGTGTTTGCAAGCGCCAAGCGGGATTTTTTCCGGGAGATACGCGAAGATTTGGACGGTTCGCCCGAGACGATCCGTCAAGAACTTGACCAGCCCCGGTCACGCGTCACCAAACTTAGACCGGTGCACCGTGAAACCTACACCGGCATGCAGGCCCAGAAGAGCATCGGTCTTCGTCCGGGTGACGATGCCGATGTCCTTGCCAAGGACATGGAGAGTCCCCGACTGATCGCCTTTACCCTGGATCGACCCATTCTCTTCTCCCATCTTTCCTCCGAGCTCGAGCCTGAAGCCGTGGCCTCCCTTCGCACTGTGCTTCCCATCATTCGCAAATCCAATCTGGAAGTTCAGGTCATCGGGTACACCGACGGCCTGCCCGTGCACACCCCCGAATTCGAGGGGAACTGGGAACTGGCTTCTGCCCGGGCCATCACCGTGGCTCACTGGCGCATGCGTGAGGGCAAGGTCTCTCCCTCGCGTATCACGGTCAGCGGTCGCGGTCCCAACGATCCCCGGGTACCCAACACCTCCCGGGCCAACAGAATACAAAACAGACGGGTCGAGATTCTCTTGACCAGAAACCGTCAGGGGTCATGATCATGACGAGAAAAAACATCATCGGTGCGGGCGTTTGCATCCTCATTTTTTTGCTGGCCTTTGTCTTCTGGGACAACCGACTCGCCTTTCTCAACCTGAGCGGCCTGGCCGTGGTCATTTGCGGGACGCTGGCAGCGGTCTTTCTGAGCCACCCCTACGACAATCTGATGACTGCTCTCAGGACCGGTCTGCAGGCCTATAGAACACGTCCTCCCGAGTCGGCTTCCATTGTTCAGTCCCTGCTCGAGCTGTCCATCAAGTCCCGCTGTCATGGGCTGTTGAGTCTTGAGAAGAATGCCGGTGAGCATGGGGTTGCCCTGCTTCGCAACGGACTCGATCTGCTTGTGGACGGCTACACCGAGGAGGAAATCCGTGAAATTCTCTCCATGGAGATCGCCTTTTTCAGAAACCGGCGAGCCCAGAGCGAAGGCGTCTTTCGTAACATGGGCCGCATAGCACCGTCTTTCGGTGTTGCCGGGAGTGTCATCGGCCTCATCGGCATGCTTTCGGGGCTCGGCGATACCGAGGTCATTCTCCAGACCATCCCCATGGCCCTGACCTCCACCCTGTATGGGATCGTTCTCAACCAGTTTGTGTGCGCGCCCCTTGCAGAAAGTGTCCGAGCCAGGACCAACACCGAATTGCTGAACGCATCCATCATTCTCGAGGGCGTTTTGGCCATCAAGAAGGAGCAGCATCCCCACAAGCTGGAAAAGCGTCTTTCCGCCCTGCTCTCTCCAGCCGACAGGTCGAGCACGACACGTGATTTCGCCGCCATCCGCCAGAAGTACATCCGTATGGTCCGTAATCAGGAGCAGGAGGGGAGATCCGTTTATGCGCCGGATCGAACTGCCCGCCTGCCTCTGCGTGAGGCTGCGGCCCGTTCGTAACCCACAGACACCTGCCGGTCTTTCTCTTTGTTGTGCTTGTTGCCTGACAGCAGGGTTCCATCTCTTTACCTCCATACTGACAGTCTCAAAAAACCTCCTGTTCCCGGTGTGTTGGGAAAAGGAGGTTTTTTCATTGATTCTGCCGGTCATTGAGTGCATGTTCCGCACGTACCGATGTATGACACTATTGCCTGCGCATCGCGTGTCGATTCCTGAAAAAAAGTTCACATTGTTCCAACGGAAACTGAGCTCCATCCCGATATCTACGGAGACACGGCATGCCTTCTCTCCACAACCCGGTCGCAATGCTTGTTCAGCACCCTCTGGACGTCCTTCATGTCTCGTCCTTTTTCTCTTTTTTGTCTGACTCTTTGTCTTGCGCTGCTGCCTCTTTGTCGCATCGTCTCTCCATCACCGTCTGCGGCAGCTCAGCCCGATGAGCCCCTCGATGTTTTCGTGGTTCACAGTTACAGCCCGGATAATCTCTGTGGAGCTCCCCAGTTTATCGGTATCGAACGGGCTTTCAAAGAAAGGCTTGCCCAGCGTCAGGTTGCATTCACTCATTTCTATATGCGTACCAAACGTCTCTACACGACCGAAGCCGCCATCCGTCAGCGGGCCGATCTGGCTCTTGTGGAGATCGAGCGTACCGATCCCGATCTGATCATGACCCTCGATGACAATGCCTTTCGAACCGTGGCCCTTGCCCTGAGCGGCCCCGGGAATACTCCCATTGTCTTTTCCGGCCTGAACAATCCTCCTGAAGTGTACAATCACACCCACCGGTTCATGGAAACCCGCTCGCATCCGGGGGGTAATATCACCGGCATTTATGAAAAGCTTTACGTCTGCAAGGCCCTTCGGATCATCAGGGAAGCTTTGCCCGGATGCCGCAAGGTTGTGGGTATCACGGATGATTCGCCCACGGGGAAGGCCATATACCGCCAGATGATCCATGAATCTTCGCAAAACACACTACCTGTAACCTGGGAGATCCGGCGGGTCACCACCTTTGAAGCGTACAAGCAGCTCCTTGTCCGGTTGAACGCCGACAAGGATGTGGACGCCATCTATCCGGCAGCACTTGTTTTACCTGACGATCAGGGAATTCCCGTGGCAGCTCAGGATATCATTGCCTGGACACTGGCACACTCCTTTCTTCCCGAGCTTCCCCTCAATTATGCCTTCTGCAGACTTGGCCTGTTCGGAGGCGCTGCCGTGAACTCCGAGTCCATGGGGTATGCGGCCGGTCTCTATGGTGTCGAGGTTCTCAAGGGAGAATCTCCGGGCAATCTTCCCATTGTCGACGCTCCGGAATTCGGCATCGTATTCAACACCGCCCGTGCCGCCATGCTTTCCAGGGATATCCCTCTGTCCCGGCGTATGGCTGCATATATGTTCTATACATCCATACCGCCTCGCTGACACCTATGAGTTCTTCCCATATTTCTCT
>CAYWJL010000058.1:0-9070 GCA_964458145.1 uncultured Desulfovibrionales bacterium
GCGATTTCAGCTGCAAGGGCGGCTTTGATGACGATTTTTCCTGCGTGGCCATGCGATTCGATTTCGATTGAATCGTGTCCGGCCTGTTGGTTCCAGGAATCCTTCAACCTTCAACCATCAACCCCCAACCAGAGATTGCCATGTCTGAAACCCAGAATGCCGAGCTCATCGAACTCAAGGAACATCTTCGTTTTTCCCAGACCGTGTTCGAGATTGCGTCCAGTTTCGTGAGCCTGAAAACCAGCGACGAGACCATCGGCCTGGCCCTGGAGAAGCTGGGGCTGGCATGCCGGGCCGGTCGTTCCTATCTTTTCGTGTTCCGGGAGGACCGCGAACTCATGGACAACACCCATGAATGGTGTGCCCCGGGGGTGGAGCCCCAGAAAGACAATCTCCAGGGCCTGCCCATCGCCGTGTTCCCCTGGTGGTTCGAGAAACTGGCCCGCAGGGAGCCCATCCATGTGGACGATGTGGGTTCCATGCCGCCCGAGGCCGCTGCCGAACGGGCCATTCTCGAGGAACAGGATATCCGTTCCATCCTTGTTCTTCCCGTGTTCATTGGGGGGGAACTCATGGGGTTTGTGGGCCTGGACAACGTCTGGACACCCGGGACCTGGAGCCCCGAGAGCATGGGATATCTCGAGGTGGCCTCGGAGATCATGGGCAGCGCCTTGACCAGAGAGCGCAACCAGCAGCTCCTGGAATCCCGCAACCGGGAACTGGCCGAGGTCAACTTTCATCTTGAGCAGACCCGGGATCAGTTGATCCAGAGCGAGAAAATGGCCGCCGTGGGACACCTGGCATCGGGCGTGGCCCACGAGATCAACAACCCTGCCGGGTTTATCGGGACGAATCTGCACACCCTCAGGGAGTATCTGGACGTGTTCAAGGAAGTGACTTCCCGTGCCGGTCATCTGGCGAGCGAGGCGCGGTCCATGGAACCGGAAGACATTCTGGCATCGACCGATGATCTCGGTCGGTTCATGGAGCAGGAGGATTTCGAGTTTGTCCGGGACGATGCCGTGCAGCTCACCGATGAGTCCATCACCGGCATCGAGCGCATCAGGACCATTGTGGGCAATCTCACGGCCTTTGCCGGTTCGGCCCACCAGGATGTGCAGACCGGCAACGTGAACACGGCCATCAGAGACGCCCTGGAACGCAGCGCTGATCATTTTTCGGACGAGATTCTGGTGCACGCGACTCTGGGTTTACTTAAAGACATGCCCTGTCGTATGGAGGAACTGACCCAGATGTTCGTCCATCTCCTGACCAATGCGGCCCAGGCCATGCCCGACGGAGGAACCCTGCGGATTACCTCGGAAACGGATGTGGACAGGGTGACCGTTTCGGTCTGTGACACCGGGCAGGGGATCGAACCCCAGGCCAGGCAGACCCTGTTCAATCCCTTTTTTTCCACCCGGGATGTCAATGCCGGACAGGGGCTGGGGCTGGCCATCGTGCATACCATCGTCAGGAACCATGGCGGGAAGATAGAGGTGGAGAGCGATCCGGGGCATGGGTCATGTTTTCGCATACACCTTCCCTTTGTTCGTTCCCAGGAGGATGGTGAACGATGATCGATCTCCATCGCCTGGATGTCCGTACATTCATGTACGTTCTGTTCCTCGGGAACATGTTTTTCGTGCTCGGGTATGGTTTGTACTGCAGACTGCGGCTTGCGGAACTCCACGACAAGCTTTTCGTATTCGGCAAGATCGTCCAGGCCCTTGCCTGGGGTATCATGAGTATGCATGTGGGGTGGGGAGAGAATTTCGCCATCATGTCGGGAAGCGGCATCCTGCTTCTCGGAGTCTCCCTGGAGGCCTGGTCGTTCATGGAATTCCAGAATGTGTCCGGCACCAGGATCGGTTTGTATTATATGGCGGTCGTGTTCGTGGGATTGGCCGTCTGGCTGGAGCCCTTTTCCGGCCAGCCCATGAATTTCAAGATGCTCCTGCTCTCCATTTCCGGAGCCTATGTCCTGTTTGTCCCCGGATTTTTTTTCGTGGAAGAGAAAGGCGGGGGCATGCTCAAGAAACTGGTGGGCAGCCTCTATCTGCTGTTGAGCTGCTGTGCGCTGCTCAAGGGGTGTCATGTTTTTTTCTATCCGCAGTATCGACCGTTCGAGGCCGGTATCACACAGATTCTCTTGTACACCACCCTCGTGTTTGCCATGGGAGCCACGGTCACGGCCTTCATCCTCCTGAAAAACGAGGATCTCCATCATGCCTTGAACAAGGCGGTTGTCACGGACTACCTTACGACAACCTACAATCGGAAGGGCTTTTACGACATTGCTTCCAAGTATATGGAGAAGGCGTTCCGGATGCATGAAAGCGTGGCCGTTCTGGCTCTGTCGGTGAACGAGCTGAGGCTCATCAACGATACCCATGGTCATGAACGCGGGGACCGGGTTTTGCTGCATCTGGCCGACACCCTGTACGAAGTGCTCCGCAAATACGATCTGCCGTGTCGACACGGGGGCAATGAATTTGTGGTGTGCCTGCCCAACACGAGCAGGGACCATGTCTACACCATTGCCGATCGTATTCACGCCCGTGTCAAAACGACATCCCGCAAGGATGCTTCGGCAGCCGGGTATACCCTTTCCCTGGGTGCCTGCTGCGGAATACCCTCTACGAACAATGATCTGGATCGATTCGTCACCAAGAGCATCCAGGCCCTGGACGAGGCCAAGCGGGCGGGTATCAAGGCCGTGGTCGTGCTCGAGCCCGGGATTGTCGAAGATCCTGACCTGTCGGAAGCCGCACGGGACGAACTCACCACCGCGTCTGCGTGAGGTGTGGATGACCATGAAAAGGGGATGTATGCATGCCATGTATGCTGGATGATGTCATTGTCACCAATGTTCTGGAGAGTATGCCCCTGGGCCTCATGGTCATTCGGCCCGATGGGAAAATCAGCCTTGTGAACGAGGCGTTGACCCGTATTCTCGGACATTCCCGCACGGAGATGCTCGAAAAGGGATGGGGGGAAATTTTCTATGACGACCAGGATAACGATGCCTTCAATCAGACCCTCATCGACGTCATCGTTGACAAACACCTGAAACATCGCCGCGAAGCTCCATATGTCAAACCGTCAGGGGATCTCGCCCAGCTTGCCGTCACCTCGTCGTATCTTCTCGGTGATCAGGGGGAGCTGGCCGGGATCGTGGTGCTCATGGAAGACGTCACGGAGAAACATCTTCTCCACCAGCGGGAAAAAGCGTCCCTGGAGGAAAAAAATCGTCTGGACCAGGAACGGGCCAGGAGCCTCAACCTCTTTGCCATGTCCGTAGCCCACCAGATCCGCAATCCCCTGATGACCATCGGGGGGTTCGGCAATCTGCTTGCCAAAAAGGCGGGCGGGAAAGAACGGGATTACCTCGAGGTGATCATCGAGCAGGCTTCGCGCATGGAAAGGATTGTCCAGTCTGTATCGGACTTCACGTCGGTGCCCAGGCCGAGGTGTCGGCGCGAGTCTCTGGAACCCGTCTGGAAAGCCTGTCGCGAGGCGCTGGACCGCCTGGCTGCATCCCGGGGCAGGGGGATCGTGTGGGAGTTCGAGATGATGGGGAGGGAAGCCTTTTTTGACCCCGACCTCTTGAAGCGGGTGCTCGATGCGGGGCTGATCAATGCCCTGGAGTTCAGCGAGGCTCGCAATCTGTCCATCCGGGTGCGAGCCGGTGACGATGGTTCACGATTTCATCTGGAAGTGGAGGATGACGGTCCCGGCATCGCTGCGGAGAATCTCCCCTATGTGTTCGACCCGTTCTTCACCACCAAGGCCGACGGCATCGGCATGGGACTCACCCTGGCCAAACGGATCGTGGAGGAGCACAGGGGCTGCATCCATGTGGGGTGTCCGTTCGATCGGGGCACTCGACTCGAAATCGAGTTGCCCATGCAGGGGTGAGGGGGGATGCCTTCTTTTCTTGGAACTTGCTGAAATCGTGTAAAAAATGTATAGAATTTCGTAACTATTCAGGTGCAACCAATATTCTCTGTAGGGGCGGACCTGTGTGTCCGCCCTTTTACGAGCACATTGCCCACACGTAATTGCCATGGGTAGAATGGGCGGACACACAGGTCCGCCCCTACGGGAATGACGGCGTTGCTGCATATTGAGTAACGACAGGGCATAGCCTGAATAGTAACGAAAGTTCAAAGATTCAGTATGTTCTGTGAATTGTTCGGTCTTGTGGATCGAACTTTGTTTTTTGAAACGATCTCTGCCGTATGCGTATGAACCATAGTCTTCAGGATACCTGATGGTTACCAATCTGAAACGCCTTTTTCCCGCTCTTTTGCTCATTGTCCTGGCCTCGGCCGTTCTGCTCTTCTCGGATCTGGGTCGGCGGCAGGCTTCCCGTCACCAGACGACCGTGCTGCCCGAGATCGCCATCATGCAGATCACGTCCACGCCCCTGCTGGATCAGCACGTGGCCGGGGTCATGGAGCGGCTTCGCGACAGCGGATTTGTGGCAGCCGACGATGCCAACATCCACCTGTACAACCCCCAGGGCGACATCCCCACGGCCAATGCCATTGCCCGGGAGATCGTCAGCCGGGGGTATGACATGGTCGTCACCTCCAGTACCGTGGCCTTGCAGGTGGTGGCCAAGGCCAATCAGGGGGTGGGGATGGATCATGTGTTCGGAGCGGTCACCGATCCTCTGGGCGCGGGCGTGGGCATCACCGGCCGCAAACCCGGGGACCATCCCCCGTATCTGGCCGGGATAGGAACCTTTCAGCCGGTCACCCGGGTTTTCGAGATCGTCCACGAGCTCAACCCTGATTTGAAACGGGTGGGCGTGGTCTGGAATCCGGGCGAACAATGTTCCGAGGCCTGCGTGCTCAAGGCCCGGGCCGTGTGCAAGCGGTTGGGGCTGGATCTCATCGAGGCAACGGCCGGGAACACCTCCGAGGTGAGTGATTCGCTCAGGTCGCTTCTGACTCGGGACATCCAGGCCCTGTGGATCGGCGGAGACAGCGTGGTTCAGGCCGCTGCCGACATGATTTTCAAGCTGACCGGGCAGGCCGGGGTGCCGGTGTTCACCAACGCCCCCGAAGATGTGTACAAGGGGGCCATTCTTGGCCTGGGTGCCGATTACACCACCGTGGGCCGGTACACCGGAGACATGGCCGTAGCCGTGCTCAAGGGGCGAAAGCCGTCTTCCTTTGCCATCGACAATGTGGTGCCCGAACGTCTCAAGGTGAACGCAACGATGATGGCCCGTTTCGCGCCTTCCTGGACCATGACCGAGAGTGTCCGCGCCCTGGCCCGAAAGGGTGAGAAGGGGCTTGTCAGAGCGCGGTACAACGGTCCTGCCAGGGTGGCCATGATCAACCTCATTGATTCCGCAGTGCTCGATCAGGCCGAACGCGGTGTGGAAAAGGGGTTGGCGGATCGCGGGCTCATTGCCGGGGAGGATTATGTCATCACCCGCTACAACGCCCAGGGCGACATGACCATGGTCCCCCAGATGATCGATACGGCCGTGACAAAAGGGGCGGATCTTCTGGTGACCGTGACCACGCCGGTGCTCATGGCCGTGGCCAAGCAGGTGCGGGAACTGCCCGTGGTCTTTACTGTGGCCAGCGATCCCCATGAACTGGGCATCTTTCCAGGCGGCAGGCCCGGGAACATATGCGGGGTGCACGACGATCCCCAGCTGGGGCAGTTGACGGACATGATTCTGGAGTACGATCCCCGTATCAAAAAAGTGGGCATCATCTACAGCCCGGCCCAGCGCAACGCGGTCATTTCTGCGGAGCGGCTGCGCAAGGCCGGGAAGGAGCGCAACCTGACCATTGTGGAAGCGACCGCGTCCAATCCTTCGGAACTGCCCATGGGAGTTCAGTCCCTCATCGACCGGGGTATGCAGGCACTTGTGATTTCAGCGGACAATGTGGCCTGCTCGGGATTTCCCGTGATCCATAAACTGGCCGCCGGCGCGGACATACCCATTTTTACCACGGATGCCTCCCTCATGGAGCAGGGTGCCATGGGGTGCGTAGGGGATGATTATTTCAGCTGGGGGCGGCAGTCCGGGCATCTTGCCGCGGATGTTCTGGCCGGGAGCAACCCCAGGGATCTGCCCATCGAGGGAACCAGGAATCAGGTGGTCATCCGTCCCCGGGATGCAACCGGGAAGACCGATGATTCCCCCAAAGATCTGCGGCTGGTCCTGTACAACGAGACGGAATTTTCCGAGAGCTGCCGGGACGGTCTGCTCGAGGGACTGCGCCGGGGCGGGCTGCTGGAAGGCAAGGATTACAATCTGCGTGAGTACACGGCCCAGGCCGACATGACCACGCTTTCGAGCATCATGACCACGGTCAAGTCGGACAAGGTTGATCTGCTCATGGTGGTTTCCACTCCCTGCCTGCAGGCCGCGATCCGGCTGGCCGGCACGGATACGCCCATCGTGTTCACCGGTGTGGCCGACGGCGTGCTGGCCGGGGCCGGGACGAGCGAGACCGACCATCTGCCCAATGTCACCGGGGTGACCACGAGGTCGCCCTTTGAAGGACTGGCCAAACTGCTGCCGGAGGTCATGCCCGGGATCAAAACCGTGGGCACTCTGTTCACTCCGGCCGAGGTGAACAGCGTCCTGTACAAGGACTGGTGGGGGGACATGCTGGCCAAACGCGGGATCGAACTGGTGGCGGTCCCTGTGACCGGGAGTGCCGAGACCGCCCAGGCCTCGGATATCCTGTGCCGGTCCGATATTCAGGCCGTGACCCAGATCATGGACAATACCACCCGGCCCGGATTCATCCATCTGGCCCGCAAGGCGAGCGACAGCGGGCTCCCGGTATTCGGTTTCGACTCCAGCCAGCTCAAGGCCGGAGCCGTGCTCGTCATGTCCCGGGATTTTTTCGACGCCGGGCTCGAGGCCGGGCAAAAGGCCATCCGCGTTCTGCACGGCGAAGATCCGGCCGATATCCCGTTCACCAACACCCAGGCCGAACGCCTCATCCTCAACGAGGGGCTGGCCCGGTCCTACGGCATGCAGTTGAGCCCGGAATTGCTGGAGAAAGCCACCCTGTGGCAATAGGGCGACGATGAGCGTGGCCATGCGGATGCAACACGATACAAGGAATCCCTTATGCAACTGACACGGGAAAAGGCGGGAAAATACCTGCTCATACGGGCCGAGGGGCGGCTGGACGCCTCGTGGGCCGATTTTTTTCTGGAGGAATTGCGCGAGTCCGTGCGCCAGGGCGAGCATCACATGATCATCGATGCGGCCGACCTGATGTTTCTCAGTTCGGCGGGCATCAGGTCCCTGCTCATCCTGCACAAGGAGCTGCGCGCCGTTGCCGGCGGCTTCTCCCTGGTCAACGCCTACGGCATCGTTCGCGAGACATTGACCTGTTCGGGATTTGCCCAGTGGCTGGCTGCGGATATGCCCGAGGATATGGGCGTTTCCGGGGTTACCATGGAAGACGGTACGCAGGCGTCTCCCGGCATCGAGATCCATGTTCTCCATGCACAGGGTTCCCTGGACCTGAAACCGGTAACCGCCTGGACCCCGTGGCATCCCGTGGACCGGGACACCTGTCGGCTGGTGCGATGCGGACAGGATGGATTCGGATTGGGGATCGGGTGCGCGGCCCGGGATTTTGACCAGGCCCGTGATCATCTGGGCGAATTTCTGGCCGTTGCCGGGCATGTGGTCCACCAGCCCCCCAGCGACCGGGCCCGGCCCGATTACATGCTGGCCGAGAGGGATTTTGTGCCCACCCTGTTTTGTGCCCAGGCCCTGTTTGCGAGCGGCACCATGTCCCACCTGGTGCGTTTCGAACCGGGAGAGGAAGAACCGGTCTGGGAACTCTCCCGTCTTATGGACCGGGTGCTGGCTTTGACCGGGAACAAACCTGCCGGGTTCGTGATCATGGGCGAGATCGAAGGCATGGTCGGGGTGTCCCTGACCCGATCTCCCGGTGCCATCACCGCCCAACAGGAAATCAGATTTCCCGAGATCCGCGATTGGCTGACCTTTTGCGGGGAACGGGCCTTTGCTCATGAGCAGGGACTCATCACCGGAGTCATTGCTCCGACTTCCCGGGTGCCGTCATCCCTTTCCCTGTCGCCGTTGCCGTCCCGTCCCGATTTTGCATGCCATGCCCATGGAGCGGTCTTTCCCTATCAGCCCCTGCCCAACGGGATTATTGAACTCGGTACGAGCGCGGAAAAATGGCTGAACGGCCCGCCACCCAGAGCCGTCATGCATCTGGTGGACGACAACCGGCCCGCCATAGGGCTGGGGGAAACCGGACTCATCCGTGGGGCTCTCTGGTGTTCACCTCTTGCCAACCCGGAGGTGCTCTCGTGAGTCTGCTCATCGGTTCCTTCACCATGGGGCTCATTCTGGCCCTTTTGTCCCTGGGGACGCTCATCAGCTTCCGGATGATCCGGTTCACCGACATCACGGTGGACGGGTCCATCACCCTGGGCGCGTCCATCACTGCCGTGCTCATCTCTCAGGGCGTGAATCCCTGGCTGGCAACGGGTGCGGCCGTGCTCGCCGGTGGATGCGCCGGCATGGTCACCGGGCTTCTGCACACCCGGTTCAAGATTCAGGAACTCCTGTCCGGCATTCTGGTCATGACGGCCCTGTATTCCATCAATCTGCGCGTCATGGGCAGGAGCAACATCCCGCTGCTCGACGTCTCCACCCTGTCCTCGTCCGTGGAAAGCCTGCTCTCGCATGTGGCCGACCAGGGGGACAAGATGGATCTGTTCGGCTGGATGGTGCCTGTTTCCGATGTGGCCACCTTTATCTGCAGCGGGCTCATCTGCGTTCTGACGGGATACGCACTCCACTATTTCCTGCACACCCATTTCGGCACAGGTCTTCGGGCGGCAGGGGGGAATGCCCAGATGGCCCGGGCCCAGGGGCTGAACAACAACACCATGATCGTGTTCAGCCTGGCCCTGGCCAACGGTCTGGTGGCCCTGTCCGGGGCCTTGCTCGCCCAGTACCAGGGGTTTGCCGATGTGCAGATGGGCATCGGCATGATGGTCTGGGGGCTGGCGAGCATCATCATCGGTG
>CAYWJL010000059.1:0-8002 GCA_964458145.1 uncultured Desulfovibrionales bacterium
CCGGCAACCGGCCCACCAACTCCATCCTGTTCGAACATCTCGACCCCCATACTCGGGGCAGCCTCATCGCCATGTACGAGCACAAGATCTTTGTCCAGGGATGGATCTGGGATATCAATTCCTTCGACCAGATGGGCGTGGAACTGGGCAAACAGCTGGCCGGCAGAATTCTGCCCGAGTTGACCCAGCCGGAGCCGGTGTCCTCCCATGACAGTTCGACCAACGGGTTGATTAATTATTGGAAAACATTGCAGAAAAAAGGATGAAAAGCGTACGTGTGCAGTGCGCACTGCGCACTTTTTCTTTTTTACCAAGGAGCCTCATTGCCCAACCCACTTCGTCCTGATCCGGCCCATCCGTTTCAGATGGTCAAATTCCTTTCCTGGGGATCGCTCATCCTGATTCTGGGTTTCAGCCTCATTCTGTCCGTGTTTCTGGCCAATTATGCCCGGAACATGGTGCTGCAGAAGAAAAAGGATTTTGCCCTGCTTCTGGCCGAGAACCTGAACCATCAGATCTACCAGCGGTTCACCCTGCCCACTGTTCTGGGATTCGGGCGGGTTCAGCTGAAGCACGAGGCCCAGTACAAGCGGCTGGATCAGGTGGTCACCTCGACCATCCACAGCTTCCATGTTCTTGACGTGCGCATCTACGACACATCCAGGCAGATAGCCTACAGCATGGAGGCCGGGGTTCTGGAAAAAAAAGAGATGGGCGGCAGCCAGGTTCAGGAGGCCATTGACAAGAGAAAATTCAATTTCGAGCTTCTCAGTCGGCTGTCCAACTGGCGCGCATTGCTCACCCTGCATCCGCCGGCAAGATCCTTTGTGCTTCGCACCACCTATCCCCTGCGCGCCGAGCGCAAGCTGGGACGGTTGAGCGATGCCGGTCCCCTCATGGGCGTGCTGGTCTTCACCCAGGATATCACCGAGGATTACGAACAGGTCATCCATTTTCAGCGGCTGATCATCGTGACCACATTCCTGTCTTTTCTGGTGCTTTTTCTCCTTCTCTGGGTGCTCATCATGCGGGCGGACAGGATTTTTGCCGAGCGCATACGCGAGAAGAAAAAGTTGGAAGACGAGCTCCACCAGAACGAAAAGCTCGCCTCCATGGGGCGGATGGTGGCTTCCATCGCCCACGAGATACGCAATCCTCTGGGGATCATCAGGAGCAGTGCGGAATTGCTGCTCAAGAAGGCTCGCAGGGAAGGGGATTCCCGGGCCGGGATCATTCAGGCCGTTCTGGACGAGGCCGAGCGGCTGGCCCGGATCGTGAACGATTTTCTGGATTATGCCCGCCCCAAGACTCCGAACAGGGATGATCTGGATCTCTGCCGTATCGTGGATCATGTCCTGACCTTTCTGGGAAACGATCTCAAGGAACGCCATGTCCACGTTGTCAGGGACTGCCCGGAAGACACCATGATTCAGGGGGACAACGATCTCATCTACCGGGCCGTGTACAATCTGGTGATCAATGCATCCCAGGCCATGAACGGGCCGGGCACCATCCGGATCGCCGCGTTGGAGAGAGACGGGAGTGTCATCCTTGAAATCCGGGATACCGGGCCGGGATTCGACGCCGACCTGCTCGAAAAGTATCTGGAACCCTTTTACACGACCAAGGATTTCGGGACCGGTCTGGGACTGTCCATTGTGGCCAATATCCTGAAATCCCACGGTGCCCGCCTGGAACTGGCCAACGCACCTGAGGGCGGCGGGGTGGTCAGCATCGTTTTCGCCCGTCCTGGTGAAACATCGTGAGACTACATGGCCCGAACGCTTCGGTGAGTCGGCCATGAGCGGGGAATACATGGAATATGAGGAAAGCGTCGCCGGGAACATTCTGATCCTGGACGATGAAAAGAACTATCTGCTTGTCCTGCAGGCCATACTCGAGGACGAAGGGTATGCGGTCACCGCTCTGGACGACCCCAGATTGGGCATGGCCTTTCTGGACGAGTCCGAGGTGGATGTGGTGGTCACGGATATGAAAATGCCCGGTCTGACCGGCGAGGAGGTTCTCGACCGGGTCAAGAAGGATTTTCCGCATATCCCCGTGCTCATCATGACCGCCTTCGGGAGTATCGACAACGCGGTGGAGGCCATGAAATGCGGGGCCTTCGACTATATCACCAAGCCCTTTTCCAATGAAGAGCTGTTGCTTTCAGTGAACAAGGCCATGAAACTGGCCAGGGCCGAGCAGAAGAACCGGCTGCTGCGCCAGTCCATCACCCAGCAGTTCGGCAAGCATCATATTCTGGGTCAGTCCAAGGCGATCATGGAGGTTCTGAACCTCATGGACAGGGTGGCCGGGTCCAGGAGTTCGGTGCTGGTCACCGGAGAGTCGGGCACGGGCAAGGAGCTCATCGCCCGGGGCATCCATGCCTCGTCGGACCGCCGGGACAATCCGTTCATCTCTGTCAACTGCATGTCCCTGAACCCCGGAGTTCTGGAGAGCGAACTCTTCGGCCACGAAAAGGGCTCCTTCACCGGGGCTGTTGCCAGGAAACGGGGACGGTTCGAGCAGGCCCACAACGGGACCCTGTTTCTGGACGAGATCGGCGAGCTTTCTTCGGATCTTCAGGTGAAGATGTTGCGCGTGCTCCAGGAGCGTGTCATCGAACGGGTCGGCGGGACCACGCCCATCGAGGTGGACTTCAGGCTCATCAGCGCCACCAACAAGGATCTCAAGACCGAGGTCGAACAGGGACGGTTCCGTGAAGATCTCTTCTACCGGTTGAACGTGGTCCACATTCCGGTTCCGCCTCTGCGGGAGCGAAGGGAAGACATCCCCCTGCTGGCAGGCCATTTTCTCCTCAAGTATGCCACGGAGAACGATCTCTCTGAAAAGAACTTTTCCTCCCTGGCTCTCCAGGCCCTGACCGCCTATGAATGGCCCGGCAACGTGCGGCAGCTCCAGAATGTCATCGAGCGGAGCGTGGTTCTCTCCTCCCATGATACCATAGAGCCCGACGATCTGCCCGCAGAGATCAGGGACGAGGAAACCCAGTTCAAGAGCGCCGTGGATCTCCTGCCCTCGGAACTCGATCTGGCCAAAACCATGGAAAAGATCGAGGCTGCCCTCATCCGCAGGGCCCTTGTTCAGAGCCGGTTCGTCAAGGTCAAGGCGGCCGAGCTTCTGGGTATCTCCAAAAGTCTTTTGCAATACAAACTCAAGAAATATACGATATCGGCCCGGCCCTGATTGTGTTGTCGATTCCAGCGAGAGCCATGGACAGTCAAACCGTTACACCCGCTATGTACGCAGAGGAGCTGCGGATCATCCTGGAGAGTGAAGACTTCACGGTCTGGGATCGCCTGCCCGATATACTCGCGCGGATCGTGAAGGAGTGCGACCGGGGAGCTGCGGAAGATGCCGACAGCAAAGGGATCCCTGAATTGCGGATGCTCCTGTGTCGGCTTGCATCCAAGACGGCGCAATGCCCCCTTGCCGTGGAATGTGCCCGGGCCTTGTTTCATTTCGGAAGGCCGGGAAGAGTGATGGCCCTGGATATCTGTTCCATGTCCAAGTGGGGTGAGAGCGAGGTGCTCGCCTATGTGGAACGATTCGACCCCCTGGAAAAGCTGCTGGTCATACACCAGAGTCTGTTGTCCCCGTGCGGCTGCAAGGCTTTCTTCAAAAAATGGGCAGAGAGTCGTCTCGAGTTGGTGTACGGCTTGGATCCAAAGATCATCCACAATTTTTGTGTGCGCATGGGGCGTGAAGGGAATCGCCCCTCCTACCTGCTTTTGCAGCATCTTCTTGCTGGAGGCTTTGTCAAATGGTTTCAGGGGGTCCTGCGTCGTTCCCCGGACAAGGAAGACCGCGAGAATGCCGTTTTCGTGGTTCATGCCCTGGGTGAACCTTCTCTTGTTCTGACGCTCGCCGGACATTTTCAGCATCTTTCGGCCCCGTCGAGTATTCGTCTTTGTCGGATCGCTGCCGAGCTTTGTAGGGATCAGGCGTCCTCACTGGCCAACATTCTCGTTCCCCTGATGGTCAGCATGGAGCAGGATGTCCTCTTCGCTGCATTGCGCTGTCTGGTTCTTTTGCAATGGCCCAAGGTCAAGGATGTTCTGGTCATCCTCGGCCGCAAGAGGCCCGAATTGTCCCTGCGGCTTCAGGGACTTGCCTTTTTTCTTCCCAACCCCTGGTCTCTGGGGAGTACTGCGGAGCTGGTCCGCAGCGGCCATCCGGTCCGGAACCGGGCCATCCTGGGCGGTGTGTGCCGCATAGATCCCGGCGGGATTTCCAGGATCTGTTCGAAAGAGCAGTGGCCTTCGGGCAATGGCGATGATTGCCGTTTGGTCGGGGATTACGCCGATACTTTTTCGCTTTCCCGGGTGGTACCTGCCTGCACGTTCACTCCCATTCCTCGAACATCGTCGGAAGATGCTTCACTCAAGGAGCGTATCGTCAGGCTGTTCGCCAAAAAGGCCCCCCTGCTCAAAGATGTCCTGCATACCTATGCCGGATTGGAGGACATGGAATTCAGGGGCGATCTGCTTGAGGACAGGGTTGTCGCCAAATGTACGATCAAGGGAGTTGATTTTGATAATTGCATCTTTTCCAGAACGGTTTTCGACAGGGTCCGATTTTTGGGGTGTACCTTCACGGGCACCAGTTTTGTAGGCTGCGAATTCAAGGAATGCATGGTTTCCAGATGCACGTTTCGCCGGAGCTGCATGATCGATGTCACCCTGCAGTCGTGTCTGTTCGAATTTACGGATTTTTCCGGCTTCCTGCTGGATGCGTGTACCCTTCAGAAGCATACTCTCATAGCTTCGCTTCTGCATCAGGTTACGTTTATTCATTGCTCCCTGGAGCGGGGGGCCATGAGTATGTGCGTCTTCGATCGGCTCTGGTGGGACGATTGCAGGATGAGCTCCGTCAGGCTCACCGGGAACGCAGTGATCGACTCGATTGTTTCACGCAGTCGCTGGCATGGCGTGGAAATGATTTCCTGCAAGCTCGAAAGAACCATGTTCCGTTCCATGGTCATGCGCAATACAAGGCTCGACGATGCCGAGTTCGTGTCCTGCTCGTTCGAGGATCTCGATACCCTGGAACCTGCGGTGTATGCTAAATGGCTGGAAACGATGTTCTGGAATTCCCGGTTTGAAGTCGGAGATCTGGAAGGCTTGCCGGAAAACCTCGATCCGGCATGGGTCAAAGAGGTTCTTGTGGCCTGGCGGTACGAACTGGTAGCCCGGACCACCGAACAGTGCATGCTGCAGAACAACAGACGCAGGGTGAATTGGGCCGTTGAAAAATTTGCTCCCGGACAGGATGATTTTTTTCGCTTGCTTCCCTGTCTGCTCCATTCCGCGAGATTCGAAGAGTATATGGACATGCGGGGCATACCCGGATGCCGGATAGACGGATTCGAGCCCGATCATACCCAGATGCGGTTGCTGGACGAGATCTTTCCGTTCATCAAGGAACGTTCGCGTACCGCTCTGCAATCAGAAATCGTCCGCATTGCGGCCGTGTACACCATCGGAAGTCTGGGCACCGTGGCCCAGAACCGGAAATCGGATGTGGATGTCTGGATCTGTCTGGCAGGATCGGGGCCCGACAAGGTCATGCGTTCGCGGGTGGTCATGAAATGCGAGGGGCTCTCGGACTGGGCCAGGGAAGAATACGATCTGGAACTGCATTTTTTTGTCATGACCATGGATGAGATCCGGTCCAACAATTTCGGGATGCTTTCCCGGGAGGGCTCGGGTTCGGCCCAGGCCCTGCTTCTCAAGGAGGAGTTCTACCGGACGGTTCTCCTTATCGGAGGGAGGGCTCCGCGGTGGTGGTCTTTGCCCTGCAGGTCATGCAACGGAGGGGTCCGGCCCATACCCTGCCCGGAAATGGATGCCCGAAGTTGCGATCTCGGGGAGATTCACACCATCCCCAAGCAGGAATTTTTCGGGGCCTCGCTGTGGCAGATAGTGGGCTCCGCCCGCAACCCCTACAAGGCCCTGCTCAAGCTGGGATTGCTGGAGAAATACGCATTGCAGGGGGCTTCGCCGCACACGCTGCTTTCCGAGGCCATCAAGAGCAATCTCCTCGAGGGAAAACAGGAAATCTACCAGGTCGATCCTTACGGGTTGCTCTATAGAGAACTTATGCAATTCTACGGTCGGCTGGGAGATCGCGAGGGGTGCAAACTGCTCAAGGAAAGTTTTCACTCCAAGATCAGGATGGATGAAATCGATTTGTCCCGCGAATACCCGGGCCGTCAGGAGGAGCGAAGCCTCCTTGCTTTTTACTTCCAGACTCCCAAGATCGACAGGGACAAGGTGGCGGCACTGGGCAAACGATGGAGCATGGCCAAAACCCACGAGGTGGGCGAGGCCATGAGTACGTTCATGATCGGCGCGTACCAGCGGATACGGGGTAAGCTTTCGACCTCGGGCAAGGATGTGGCCATACGTCCTGAGGAGATGACCATGCTCGGCAGGACGATTTCGTCGTATTTCGGCCGTGAGCCGGGCAAGGTGAGGCGTATGTTCCTCATCGGTCCGGAAGATACGGATTATCAGGAATTGTATTTCTATTCCGAGCGAGTTCAGGAAGGGAACAAGGTCTATGCGGCCAGAGGCAGAAGGAAGAATGCCCCGCGTGTCCTGGACAGTCTCGAGGTCGTGCGCAGGGACGCCGATCCTTACAGGCTGGCCGCCTGGCTGGCCGTGAACGGGTTGTACAAATCCGGTGTGGAGGTGAGCGGGAATCCCACGCTGACCCCCATATCCGTGTCCACCCTGCAGGGATTCATGAAAGGGGTGTTGGATATTTTTTCGCCCGAGACCTTGTTTTCCGTCCGACAGGAGGATCTCCTGGAGGAAAAGAGAGTCCGGAAGGTCCTGTGCTGCTTGCACAAGGGAAGCGAGAGTGACGATTTTGAGCTGGTGCGTGTGGATCTCCTCTATTCGACATCCTGGGGAGAACTCTACAGCATGAGTATACCTCGTCCGGCCGTGACCATACGGACCGATCCCACGGATTTTTTCGCCAGAAACCTGCCCAGTACGCTGGACTGGGAGGCCGAGTTGTACCAATATAGAACGTCAACAGGCAGGATCATGCCTTTGGCATCCCAATAATCGAATCTCACTGCTTCAAAGGAGAACCCCATGGAACTTATGACCGTACCACTTGAAAAGCCCGAAGACATGAATTGCATCCTGGGACAATCCCATTTCATCAAGACCGTGGAAGACCTGCACGAAGCCATGGTCAATGCCGTGCCCATGGCCAAGTTCGGAATCGCCTTTTGCGAGGCATCCCAGGACTGTCTGGTCCGCTACTCGGGAACCGATCCCGAATTGGTGGAACTGGCCAAAAAGAACGCCTATGCCCTGGCTGCCGGGCATGTTTTCATCATCTTCATGAAGGATCTTTTTCCGCTCAACGTGCTCAATGCCGTCAAGAACGTGAACGAGGTCTGCCGGGTTTTTTGTGCCACAGCCAATCCCGTTGAGGTGGTCATCGCACAGACCGAGCAGGGCCGGGGCGTTCTCGGTGTCATCGACGGATTCCCCTCCAAGGGGATCGAGACCGAAGAGGACATTGCCGCGCGCAAGGGCTTTTTGCGGACTATCGGCTACAAGGGATGATGTGATTGTTTCGTTGTTTGTGAATGTCCGTGTCCCCCGGAGGTGCATCCTTCGGACCAGGGCAGGCACGGGGACCTGCCCCTACAACCCATATCCCCCGGAGGTGCAACCTTCGGGGGATTACTTTTTGGAAACCCGAAAAGGTAAGACAGGGGGTGACGGGTATACCGATAGACCCTCTTGCCTCCCTGTATGTTCTCCTTCAGCCTGCGTTTTTTCTGGGTTCCTCAAAGGGCAGATATGGAATCTGCCCCTACGGGGGGCGCCTCCTGCCTTCCTTGCCGTTTTCTACCTTCTTTTTCCGTCCTTGTTTCTGGCCGAAATCCGGATACGTTGATGATGGTATGGAAGATGCTTTCCTCCTGAGTGGCTGTGCTCTGATTACC
>CAYWJL010000059.1:8065-8319 GCA_964458145.1 uncultured Desulfovibrionales bacterium
GCTGGACATCAGGGGGATTTCTCGTGCCGGCGTTCTTGATATCGAGTTGGTCCTTCATCCCGAAATCCGGCTTGACGAGGATGATCCGGCCCCGGGGGATGACGACGTCTTGGTGTCCATCGAGACATTTCGGGCGGGTCTCATGGAGCGTTTGGGGGATACGGAAATGGCCTGGCTCAAAACCCCGTTTGCAGGGGTGTACTCCCTGGAGGTCCGTCAGAACGGCAGTCCTGTACTTTTCTGGCTGGGGAAGG
>CAYWJL010000059.1:8371-9043 GCA_964458145.1 uncultured Desulfovibrionales bacterium
TTTAAAATCACGTGATAGTTGTTCGGCCTCTAAATCGGCATTATCTTGTATTTCAGGTGGTTGAAAGAGAGCTGATTTTTTTTGAAATTTCCGTTGCCTTTTCATGCCTTGTTGGGCAAAGGCGAAGCTGAAGACGTTTTCAAGGAACCACTCAAGGAGGTAGTAGAAATGTTCAAGGCAAGCGCTGTCACATTTGGTGCCGGCGATCCCTATGTGTTTACATTCAATGAAAGAAATCAGCGGACCTTCATCCCCAAGCCGTCACCTCGTCTGTTCAAGCGTTTCGAGGAGAATGTTCTCGAGCGGATCATCGCATGCTGTGACCGGTTTTTCGCAGTCGCCATCTTCACCTGCAGCTGGGTGATCAAGGCGGATGATTCGCCGTACCGCTAACATCGTTTTTGCTGTTTTTTTCAAAAGCCCTTGCCTGCAAGGGCTTTTGTCGTTTTGAAGCCAACAGATTCAAATTCTCAGGCCGATCATTGGGGATAGGTGATGGAGCGAAATATGCTATTTGTCAAAATTGTAAATCATGTTTGAAAAAGTAAACGATTCTTTTTTATAAATAACGAAATTGTATAAAAAAGAATCGCAAAAAAAGGCTAATTTATTTTTAGATAATAATATCAGATAGATGCAAATTTGGCACCTCCCTTGCTTTAAGGGAAACAT
>CAYWJL010000060.1:0-6245 GCA_964458145.1 uncultured Desulfovibrionales bacterium
AACGCCTCAAACGCAAGAAACTCAAGCAGATGAAGCGTAAGAGCAAAAAATAATTTGGCTTTTTTAAACCCAATTCATGAAGAGGATACATCATCATGGCAGTTAAAATCCGTTTGACCCGTATGGGTTCCAAGAAAAAACCCTTTTACAGAATCGTTGCCCTTGACAGCAGAACCCGCCGGGATGGTCGCCCCCTGGAATTTCTGGGCTATTACAATCCCATGACCGAACCCGTCGAGGTGAAACTCGACAACGAGCGGATCGCCTACTGGCTCGAACAGGGTGCCCAGCCGTCTGACACGGTCAGGTCCCTGTTGCAGAAAAACAGCTAGCAGCTCCTGGCATCACTGGTTCATCGAGGGATTCTTCCTGTCAGACCATGGAAATCTTCTCCTTCTACTTGCCCTTTATTCTTTTTTCGAGCTATGGATACCAATGCCCGTTTCGGAAGGGTGGGGCTGTGCGCATGATCATGCGTGAGCCATTTTTTCGGAATGCGGACTTCTCGTGGTGAATTGCGTACTGGGTGAACTGGGCTGGATCGAACCGGACTGATACAACGTGAGCTTGCGGCGGAGGTGGTTATGCTGAAGGGTCTTATCGAATACATTGCAAAGTCGCTGGTCGATTATCCCGACCAGGTCGTGGTTTCCGAGGTGGAAGGCGAGCAGACATCCGTGCTCGAACTCAAGGTGGCCAAGGAAGATCTGGGCAAGGTGATCGGCAAGCAGGGACGTACGGCCAGGGCCATGCGCACCATTCTGGGTGCGGCTTCCACGAAATCCAAGAAGAGGGCTGTCCTCGAAATTCTGGAATGATGCCTGTTCCGAATCAACGCGGGCAGTACCGTACCTGGTCTCAGAAACAGGGGGATCCGCCCCATGGCAACCATGGATAAGATCACCCTGGTTCATATCGGCAAAGTCCTAAGACCACATGGTCTCAAGGGGGAGCTGTGCATAGACATCTATGCAGACTCCCCTTTTCTCTTGGACCGAGTTTCCCGCATCTATCTGCAGCGTCAGGGGCACAAACCCAAGCCCTTTGCCGTTGAAGGATGGCAGCCCCATGGTACGCGGATCATTCTCCGGCTGGACAGGATCGAGGGGGCGAGGGACGAGGCCGCAAGATGGACGGGCGCGGACATCCTCATGCGTTCCAGGGATCTGCCGCAGCTCGAGGAGGGTGAGTATTTCTGTCACCAGCTGGTGGGCTGCGACGTTGTGCTTCCTGACGGGGATCATCTGGGTCGTCTGGAGGCGGCCCAGAGCTATGCCGGGCGCGAAGTCTGGACAATCGTGACGCCTGAAGGCCAGGAAATTCTTTTTCCGGCCGAGAACGACTTTGTCCGGACCGTGGATCTGGCGGCCGGGCGCATTGTCATCGATCCCCCTGACGGTCTTTTGGATATCTATTTATGAAGTTCACCATCGTTTCCATCTTTCCCCAATACTTCGACTCACCCCTTGCCTGCGGGCTTATTTCCCGGAACATCGAGAAAGGGCTTGTGTCGGTGAACGTGATCACGCCCAGGGATTTTTCCCAGGACAAGCATCACAATACCGATGACAGGGTGTATGGGGGAGGGCCGGGCATGGTCATGATGGTCGATCCCCTGCACCGGACTCTGGAAAGCATCCCCGGGCGGCCGAGAACCCTCATGTTCTCCCCCAAGGGACGCCCCCTGACCCAGGAATTCGCCCGTGAATTGGCGGAAGAACCGGCGTTGACCCTGGTGTGCGGCCGGTACGAGGGTATCGATGCGCGCATCGAGGAACTTCACGCCATCGAACCGGTTTCTCTGGGTGATTTCGTGCTCAACGGAGGCGAGTCCGCCGCAATGTGCCTGGTGGAGGCGGTGGCCAGGTTGCTGCCCGGTTTCATGCAGCATGACGAATACGTGGATGAAGAGAGTTTTACCACGGGATTGCTTGAATATCCCCACTACACGCGCCCCGAGGAATACGCGGGGCTCAGGGTTCCGGAAATCCTTCGATCCGGGGATCATGGCAAAATTGCGGCGTGGCGGCGGAAGCGGTCCCTCGAAGCAACCCTTGCCTTTCGGCCCGAGATGCTTTCAACGGCTCCCCTGAGCCGGGATGACATCGCTTTTCTGCGGACCCGGGATATGGTTGCAAAAGGGCGGAATCTTTATGTGGCTCTTGTGCATTATCCGGTGTTGAACAAGTCCGGCAAAGAGGTGACAACCTCTTTGACAAACCTGGATGTTCACGATATAGCGCGCGTTTCCGCAACATATGGTCTGGGTGGATATATCATCTGTACCCCCCTGAAAGACCAGCAGACTCTGGCTGGCAGGATCATCGATCATTGGTCCCAGGGGAGCGGAGCCGGTTTCAATCCGGACAGAAAAGAGGCCTTGAGCAAGGTTACGGTGCGTGACGATCTGGACGGGGCCATCCATCATGTTCGGGAACTGACCGGTGAGACTCCATTCATTGCGGCCACCAGTGCCCGGGAAGGGAGCATGCCCCTTGTGGACCTGAGGCCCATCCTGGATGAACGACCGGTCCTTCTGGTGCTGGGAACGGGTTCGGGGTTGGCCGATTCTGTCATTGACAGGGCCGACGGGCTCACACGGCCGGTTCGGTTTGTATCGAAGTACAACCATCTTTCAGTACGCTCGGCAGCATCGATCATGATCGATCGGCTTCTCGGCGATGTGTATTGAGATTTAAGAAATTTGATTTTTTGTCGGCATAGACGTGTCGTTATTCAGACACGGGTAACACATACTTTCTGCGGATCCCGCTCGTTGTCGCCGGAAAACCGGCCTTAATCCGGACCGATACGGTCTGATCGGCAACGAAGGCATCAAGGAGAACATCATCATGGATAGAGTAAGAGCGATTGAAAGAGAACACATGCGTTTCGACGTGCCCGCCTTCAAGGCCGGTGATACGGTCAAGGTTCACGTTCGCATCATCGAAGGTGAAAAGGAACGGACCCAGGTTTTCCAGGGAACCGTCCTCCGTCTGAACCGCGGCACCACCAACGCCAGCTTCGTTGTCAGGAAGATCTCCGACGGCGTGGGCGTGGAAAGAGTCTTCCCCATGCACTCCCCGGCCATCGACAAGATCGAGGTTTTGAGCGAGGGCAAGGTTCGCCAGGGACGGATCTACTACCTGCGCAAGCTCAAAGGGAAGGCAGCCCGGATCAAGAGCAAGAACAGCTGGAACTAGAAGTACCGGATCGGGTCTGGGGGTTGCCTCCAGGCCCTTTTTTTTTGTTTGCGGGAACGGGTGCTTGGGGCGGACGGCGGACGGACACGGACATACACTGACGGGCACGGACACGCACTGACGGCCGACACAACAAATTTTGTTTTGCAACTGCGCACTGCGCACTGAGCACTGCGTACTCACAGTCTATGAATCTTTTCGAGAGCCCCACAATCCCGCCTCCTGAACAGGTGGCCGGGGTGGATGAGGCCGGGCGGGGGTGTCTGGCCGGTCCGGTGGTGGCTGCGGCTGTGATTCTGCCTGCCTCGTATGATCTTTCCGGGCTGGGGGATTCCAAGAAGCTCTCCCTTGCCCGACGCGAGCGCCTCGACCCCCTCATCAGGGAGCAGGCCGTTGCCTGGTCCCTGGGCGTATCCTGGCCCCGGGAGATCGAGTCCATCAATATTCTTCGCGCTTCTCTTCTCGCCATGCGGCGCGCTGTGTGTACATTGCGTGTCGTACCCGCCTTTGTTCTGGTCGATGGGAACCAGAAAATTCCCTTTTCTCTCCCCCAGGAATCTGTTATTGGCGGCGATGCCAAAGTGGCGTGTAGTTCTGCGGCGTCGGGCCTGGCCAAGACTTTCAGGGATCGGCTCATGGGCCCTCCGGACCGCAGGTATCCCGGGTATGGGTTTGCCGTTCACAAAGGGTACGGCACCAAAGCCCATCGGGAAATTCTGCAGGACAAAGGCCCCTGCCCCATGCACAGAACGACCTTCCGGGGCGTGGGGGACGAACCCCGTTCCAAGGAGAGATCGTTATGTCTGCCGGGGCTGGAGAGCTAGGACGGTTTGGTGAGAATGTTGCCTGCGACTATCTGACCGAGAGGGGGTACCGCATTCTGGACCGCAACTGGCGGACCAGAAAAGGGGAGCTGGACATCATCTGTTCCCGCGACGGGGAGCTGATTTTTGTGGAGGTCAAGACGCGCAGTCCCGGCAGCCTGGGAGAGCCGGGCGAGGCCGTGGACATCCGCAAGAAGACCCGTCTGGTCAAGGCTGCCTATGCCTATTTGAGCAAGAATCGCCTCTGGGAAACACCGGCCCGGTTCGATCTCATCGGTCTCAAGATGCTTCCGGACTACGTTCAGGTGGAACACGAGAAAAATGTCATCGACGCGAGCGAAATTATGGGTGGTCGCCACACCCCTTGGCAACCCTGGTGACATGTCCCCGCGGGGAGCCGAGATATTGCAATCTGCCGGATTGATTCTAGCCGAAGATACCCGCCGTGCCGGACTCTTTTTCCAGCGTCTCGGCATATCCCACGGGCGTATGGTCAGTGCCTTCGACCATAATGAAGCCTCGCGCATCTCCCTGGTTCTCGAAACCCTGGCTCAGGGTACGGATGTGGCCCTGATGTCCGATGCGGGCACCCCGCTCATTGCCGATCCCGGCTATGTCATTGTCAATGGGTGCAGGCAGGCCGGATACGAGGTTGCGCCGGTTCCGGGCCCCTGTGCCCCCATTGCCGCCCTCATGGCCTGCGGACTGCCTACGACGCCATTTACTTTTCTGGGATTTCTGCCCCGCAAGCACAACGATATTCAGGCCACCCTGGCCCCGTATGCCGGTATCCGGACGACGCTGGTCTTTTTCGAGCGGAAGAATCGTCTGCCTGCTTCGCTGGACATCGCCCGGGAGGTGCTGGGCGGCCGCTCCTACTGCGTGGCCAGGGAGTTGACCAAGACCCATGAGGAATTCATCATGGGAGCTCTGGACAATGCCGAGGATCTGGAAAACCTGGCTGCCATGGATATCAAGGGGGAATGCACCGTGGTCATCGGCCCGGGCGAGTTTTCCGGGGAGCGGTCAGAGGAATCGTATGTCATCCATGTTCTGGAAGAGGAAATGTCCCTGGGAGGGAAGCCCCGCGCCGTTGCCAAACGGGTCGCAGCCCGTGTCGAGGGGTGGACACCCAAGGATGTGTACGCGTTGCAGCAGAGTTTGACTGTAAGAGATTGAAGATATTTAAGAAATTTCAAGCACTAAAGATGCATCTCGCAAATTTCCAAAATCTCTCAAATCTCTCAAATTTCTCAAATCTCTAAAATTTCTAAAATTACACAAAAAAAAATCATGCTGAGCAGGGAAGTCAGGGTTTTCATGCGCATGTTTGTGCGCACCTATCTTGTGGGGGGATGTATCAATACCCGCGGGATGCAGAACATCGGCTTATCCTATGCCATGGATCCGGGACTTCGTTATCTCTACACCTCTGAAGACGCTCTGCAAAAGGCCAGAAAACGTTATCTGAGGATCTACAACACCCACCCCTGCTGGACCCCGTTTTTAGTCGGTCTGTTCTTCTATATCGAAAAAAAGATCTGCAAAGGCCTGCTGCCGCCCAAGGCCGTTCCCCAGATGAAGGGGACCATCGCCTATACCCTGTCGGCCTTGGGTGATTCCCTGTTCGGTGGGAGCATCTATGTGTTCTGGTCCCTGTCCACCATGGTCCTGCTGGCCCTGGGGATGCACGGGCTCGCGTTCGTCTGGGCCGTGACGTGGATTTTTGTGCTGGAAGGATTCAAATTATACACCTTCTGCCAGGGCGTGAGCCAGGGGATATCCTTTCTGGCGCGGCTCAAATCCTGGAATCTCATCGACTGGTCCGGACGGATCAAGGTGATCAACGCTGTCCTGCTCTTTCTCTTCTGGATCATTGTCTGGCCCGGACGCCCGACACCTGTGGCCTGGGTGGCGGGCACAGGCGCGATTCTGGTTCTGGCCTGGCTGGCCTCGTTTTCCTACCGGGCACGGGAAGTGATCATGATTGTCCTGCTCGCCCTGCTTGTCGGGATGCCGTGGATATGGCCGCGGGTGCAGCCGTATCTGCATGATTTGCCGTATTTTGGGTAGAGGCGGGGAGGCAGGGAGACGGGAGACTGGGGACAGTGCGCAGTACACAGTGCGCAGTGCGCAGGTTCAAGCATGTCGTCATCCCGGACTTGATCCGGGATCTTTATGGGAGTGGCGCTGCCCTGACTGTTTGGTCATCTTAGCC
>CAYWJL010000060.1:6255-7758 GCA_964458145.1 uncultured Desulfovibrionales bacterium
CGATTGCGCAGAGACAAGGCATGCCTTGTTTGCGGATATGTCTGTAACTACAAGATTTTTGCCGGTAACATACCACTTCCATCGGGGTTTCGCCTGAGAATCCGCAAGCGTTTATTCCCTGTTGGAAGAATATACACGGAGTATGTACGTGTGTGAAGTCGCAGTACAGGAACAAACCATACGTGTGCGCAACGAGCTGGGGCTTCATGCCCGGCCTGCGGCGCAGATTGCACAGACTGCCCAGAAATTCGTTGCGGCCGTGAATATCGCCCTGGATGATCGTGAGATCGATGCCAAATCCATCCTGGACATCCTGAGTCTGGCGGCACCCAGGGGCACGGATCTGTGCATCAGGGCCCGGGGCGATGACGCCCATGAGGCCGTGATCAACATCGTTCGTCTTTTCGAGGACCGTTTCGGAGAGGATCGCTGATGGCAAAACGTGTGCTGACAGGAATACCCGTATCTTCGGGTATCGCCATAGGCAGGGCCTTTTTTCTGAACAAGAACAGAATGTCCCAGGCCCCCCGCCAGACCGTCAAAAAGGAGCTCGTCGATCAGGAAAAGGAGCGGCTGCGAACCGCCATCGGTCTGGCCTTCGAGGAGCTGGAACGTATCCGTTCCAATGTTCCCCGCGAGCTTCAGGAACATGGCGCCCTCATCGATTCCTATCTGATGATTTTAAAGGACCGCAAGCTCAGCGAAAGCGCCATGAACTACATCGCCGACCTGCGCATCAATGCCGAATGGGCTCTTGAAAAAGCCGTGGCCGATGTCGAGGTGATGTTCAGTGCCATCGATGACGAGTATATCCGGGCGCGGATGCAGGATGTCAGGTTGGTCTCCCAGCGGGTGATGAATCAGTTTGCCGGACAGGATCAGGAGGTGGCAGGGGTGAGTCACCGGGTCATTCTCATGGCCCACGATCTTACGGCTGCCGACACCATCGAGCTGGAAGTGAACAAGATCATGGCGTTTGCCACGGTCATGGGCGGCAAGACCTCCCACGCAGGGATCCTTGCCAGATCGCTGCAGATTCCCGCAATTGTGGGTGTGGAGGAACTGGAGGGGATCATCGATGACGATCAGATCGTCATCCTCGACGGGTTCAACGGACGCATCCTGATCCGGCCCACCGAAGACGAACTGAGCAAGTACACGGACCTGCAGTACCGGTTCGAAGACTATCAGCGCAGTCTTTCCCGGGTCTGCCACCTTCCCGGAGAGACCCGGGACGGATACCGTGTCAACGTGCTGGCCAATATCGAGCTTTTCGAGGAGGTCACCTCGGTCATCGACAGCGGAGGAGAAGGCATCGGATTGTACCGGACCGAGTACAATTACATGAACCGGACCTCGTTCCCCGACGAAGAAGAGCTGGTCGAGATCTACAGCGATCTGGCCGAGCTGGTGGCCCCGGCCAAGGTGATCATCAGGACCTTGGATCTGGGGGCGGACAAGGTTTCCTTTTTCGGCTCCCTGGAAGAGGCCAACCCGGCCATG
>CAYWJL010000060.1:7768-9003 GCA_964458145.1 uncultured Desulfovibrionales bacterium
ATTTTCAGGACCCAGCTGCGGGCCATTCTGCGTGCCGGGATCAAAGGCAACGTCTCCATCATGTTTCCCATGATCTCCGGGCTGCAGGAACTCAAGGAGGTCAAGTCGTTCTACTTCCAGATCAAGGAAGAGTTGCGCAAGGAAGGGACCCCCTATAATCCGGACATCCCTCTTGGCATCATGGTCGAGGTCCCGGCAGCCGTGACAGTGGCGGATTCCCTGGCTGAGGAAGTGGATTTTTTCTCCATCGGCACCAATGATCTCATCCAGTATTGTCTGGGCATCGATCGGACCAACAAGCATGTGGACTATCTGTACCAGCCCCTGCATCCGGCCGTGGTCAAGAGTATCAAGTCGGTCATCGACGCCGCCCACCAGGCCGGGATCGAGGTGAGCGTGTGCGGTGAGATGGCGGCAGACCCCTTTTGCGTTCCCATCCTCATGGGCATGCAGGTGGACAGCATCAGCCTGACCCCCCAGGCCATCCCCGGCATCAAGCGCATCGTCCGCCAGGTGTCCATGGATGACTGCAAATATCTTCTCAAGGAAGTCCTAGAAAGCGATTCCGTGGCCGGAAGCAATGTCCTGGTCAAGGAGATGATCTTCAGACGATTTCCGGATGAGCTCATGTTTTATACATCGCTTCTGGATGGGGATAGATAAAAGCCTATGACAAAACAATCGGGCAAGATAAAAATCATCGGGAAGAACAAGAAGGCCCGTCATCTCTACGAACTTGTGGAATTCGTGGAGGCCGGCATGGTTCTGACGGGTTCCGAGGTGAAATCCCTGCGCGAGGGACGAATCAGCTTCATGGACGGGTACGTGAACTTCGAGCATGGCGAGGCCTTTCTGGTGGGGGTTCACATAGCCGAATACGAGAATGCCGGGTACGCCCAGCACCGTCCGGATCGGCCGCGCAAGCTGCTCATGCACAAACGCGAGATCGAGGGGCTCATGAAAAAGGTCGAGCAGAAAGGCCTCACCGTGGTTCCCACAAAAATCTATTTCAAGAACGGCCGGATCAAACTCGAACTCGCCCTGGGCCGGGGTAAAAAGCTCCACGACCACCGCCAGGATCTCAAGGAACGCGCGGCCAAGCGGGACACGGCCCGAGAAATGGCGGGAAGAGGGTAAGGGCGGTTTTCTCTTTCCGTTTTCCCTGTCGCCCTAAAGGGCAGATATGGAATCTGCCCCTACTGTACCCTATATCCTTTATCTTTTATCCCCCATAC
>CAYWJL010000061.1:0-8930 GCA_964458145.1 uncultured Desulfovibrionales bacterium
CTTGAACCTCCTGATTAAGAGTCAGCTGCTCTGCCAATTGAGCTAGTGGCCCGGCGGGGTGTTGCTTGGTCTCCCAAGCAACGAGACGACCTTTTATGGAGTTTGGGGGGAGGTGTCAAGAAGATTGTTTGAAAAAGTGATTTTTTCAAGCCTGATTTTTGGCGATTATCCGTCAAGGTAACGCCAATGGTATGGAGATCCCGGATCACGTCCGGGATGACGGTTTTTGTGTCGCAGTTCGCAGTTCGCAGTGCACTGGGCCTGTCTCCGTTTCTCCTGTCTCCTGTCTCCGTTTATCATCTCCTTCTGCCTGCATTTCTTCTGGCCGCCTCAAAGGGCAGATATGGAATCTGCCCCTACGGGGGCGTTTCCGGTCTCCGGTCTCCCTTTTTCCTGTCTCCCTTCTGCCTCTTACGTAGCTGATCCTTCCTTTGTTTCGGGGTGGGGAGGGGTGGATGGTTCGGCTGCCTGGCGTTCGGCCATTCGTTTTCTGACCACCTCATTGGGATTTTCCAGGAAAAAGACCAGGATGACCAGGGCCCAGAAGATGGCTGCCTGGTAGAGGGAGGTGTCGTTGAAGGCCAGGTTCAGAGCTTGTTTGATCAGCTGTTCGTAGAAGAGGGCTGCTGCGGCAACGGTCTGGTCGGTCCAGGTGCCCAGCTGGGTGCTGAGGTAGACTCCGGCCTGTTTGAGCTGGTCCAGGAACAGGGGGTTGGCGTCATAGACGTGTTCGGCAAGATAGGTCTGGTGGACCTGTGCCTTTCTGGCCAGCATGGTGGTGACGAAGGCCGTGCCGAAGGAGCCGCCCAGGTTGCGGAAGAGGTTGAACAGGGCCGAGGCATCGTTCATGTGTTCTCTGGGCAGGGAGATCATGGCCAGGAAGGAGATGGTCACGAAAAACATGGGCATGCTCACGCCCTGGATGATCCGGCTGATGATGGCCGTGAGCATGTCGGTCTCCAGGCTGAACCCGGCCATATAGTACACGGAATAGCCGGAAATTACGAGACCCAGACCGAGGATGAGACGTGCGTCGATTTTTTCCGTGAGGCGGCCCACAATGGGGAGAAAGATCAGGGTCAGAATTCCCCCCGGACCAAGGACAAGACCCGCCTGGAACGCGGTGTAGCCCAACAGTTCCTGCAGGAAGAGCGGCAACAGCACGACCGAGCCGAAAAAGGCGAAGAATCCGGCGAACATGATGACGTTGCCCGCGGCAAAGCTGCGGTTGGTCAGGAGTCTGAGGTTCAGGATGGGGGTGGTGGTTCTGAGTTCCCACCAGACAAGAGATATGAGGCTGAAAGCCGAGATGGCTGCCATGATGCAGATGGAGGTGGAGGCGAACCAGTCCTCCTGCTGGCCCCGATCCAGGACGATCTGCAGGCATCCGATCCCCAGAGTCAGCAGGACGAGGCCGGTATAGTCGATACGCTCGTCACGTGCGAGTCGCTTGATGTACGGGGGGTCCTGGATGAAGGTCCAGTTCATCCACAGAGCGAGCAGGCCGATGGGAAGATTGATGAAGAAGATCCAGTGCCAGGAATAGTTGTCCGTGAGGTAGCCTCCAAGGACCGGTCCGAAGATGGGTCCCATGACTACGCCGATGCCGAAGATGGCCATGGCCAGACCACGTTTTTCCCGGGGATAGTTTTCCAGAAGGATGGCCTGGGACAGGGGCTGCAACCCGCCTCCGCCGATGCCCTGCAAAATCCGAAATCCCACCAGGGCGGACAGGCTCGTGGCCATGCCGCAGAGCAGGGAACTTGCCGTGAACACGGCGATGGAAACGAGGAGATAGCGTTTGCGTCCCATGAGCCGGGAGAGCCATCCGCTCATGGGGATGACCACCGCATTGGCCACCATGTACGAGGTGAGCACCCAGGTGGCCTCGTCCCGTCCGGCGGACAGGCTCCCCCTGATGTGATCCAGAGCCACATTGGCCACGCTGGTATCCAGAACCTCGATGAGGGTCGGGATCATCACGCTCAGGGTGATCATGAGGACTGAGGCCGCATTGGGTGCGGATACGGGTTGCTGCTGAGGAGTGGTTTGGTGAGTGGTCAAGGACAGAGAACCTTATCGCGTAAAAATGGTCGGCACCACGCTCATCCCCACCCTGAGTTCCGGAAGCTTATCCGGCGGGGTGGTGAGGAGGATCTTGACCGGAATGCGCTGGACCACCTTCACGTAATTGCCCGATGCGTTTTCAGGGGGGAACAGGGAGAATTGGGCGCCCGTTCCCGACATGATGGAGGCGACCGTGCCGGTTATCCTGGCGTCGGGGTAGGTGTCCACGCGGACCTCGACTTTCTGCCCCGGTCTGACATGCGTGAGCTGGGTTTCCTTGTAATTAGCCGTGATCCAAAGTTCTCCCGGATCTCGGGCAACGATGTACATGAGCTTCTGTCCTGCCGCCACCATCCGGCCGGGCAGGATGGATTTACGGGTCACGTATCCGGTGCAGGGGGCGCGCAGTACCGTGTAAGATCGTTGGAGACGTGCCTGTTCCAACCGTGCTTTGGCCAGCTCCACCACCGCTTCCTGGGCCAGGACCTCCCGTGAACGGATTTCCGCCTGATCAGTGCCTGTCTGGGCCAGTCCGATGCGGGAGCGAAGGGCATGGCGCTGTTCCTTGAGTCCCTCGAGAGCGTGTGTGGCAGCGTTGACCGCGGCCTTGCTCGCTTCTACCTGTTCCTCGAGTACGTCCACCCGGGTGTTGTCGCTATCCAGGGCGCTGGCACTGCGCACCCCCTGTTCCACCAGGGCTCGGGTTCGTTTGCGGTCCAGTATGGCCTGCTTGAGTTCGGCCACGGCCTGATTGTTCTGCTTGACGGCCAGATTTTTCTGCGCCCCGGCCTGTTTGATCTGCCTGTCCAGGGAATCGAGGTTGGATGTGGCTTCCTCGACCCGGTACGTGGTCTGGCTTTTTTCCAGCGGCACGCCGATGCGCAGGGCCTCGAGTTTGGCTGCAGCTGCCTCGAGATCGGCTTTGGCCTGGGCCGTGCGGACATCGAAATCCTGGGGATCGAGTCGCACAAGAACCTGATCCTTTTCCACCTTTTCATTGTCCCCCACCAGGACCTCGTCCACGTATCCGGCCACTCTGGGGGTCAGGGTATAGATGTCTCCATCCACAAAGGCGTCGTCCGTGGATTCCTGGCCGAGGGTCAGCACGTAATATCCGCCGGCAGCTATCCCGATGAGCAGCAACACGACCAGCGCGGCAACTTTGGATCTACCTTTATGGCCGGCTGTTTTCGATGTACTCACATAATTCTCCTTGCAAGGTCATGGTCTTGGATTTTGGCCGTGGTAGTTTTTGAAGAGGTGTTTTGGCAACCCCCAATACCTCCTCAAACATTTCGCCCTTCCCACGAATACCACAACAATACCCCCACATCGTAGGGGCAGATTCCATATCTGCCCTCACCACCTCTGCCCACCCCCACGCCGCCCCGCATTCACGAATACCTCGTTACGAATGCATCAAAAACCCCGCCTGAACCATGGTTCAGGCGGGGGTTTTTCGTCGATGCCCGGGTTTGTACCTGGCGTCATTTGCTCCACAGGGCACGGCCTGCAAGGACGATGAAGAAGGTCACCGTGGCCACGGCGATGATGGTGGCGCCGGTGGTCAGGTCGAACTGGTAGGAGAGGATCAGACCGGTGGTGCAGAAGACCATGCTCCACAGGGAGGCCATGACCATCATGGAAAAGAGGGATCTGGCCCGTTGTCCTGCCAGATAGGGGGGGATGCTCAACAGGGCGATGACCAGGATGAGGCCGACCACCTGGATGATCATGACAACGGAAACCGCGATCATGGCCAGCTGCACGAAATGGAGCAGGGCCACGGGCACGCCCTGGGTGCGGGCGAATTCCGGCTCAAAGGACAGAAGCAGGAACTGGCGGTAGAACAGGGTGATGATCACGAAAATGACCGCAATGAGCACGAGCATGACCCAAAGATCGTCCCGGGGTACGGTCAGGATGCTTCCAAAGAGATAACTCATCAGGTCGACATTGTAGCCCGGCGTGATGTCCAGAAGGATGATCCCCGTGGCCATGCCCGCGGCCCAGAGAACACCGATGATGGTATCGCTCTGCTGGGGTTTTTTCAGGGTGATGGCTGCCATGATGCCGGCGGCGACCAGGGTGAAGGCGAGGGTGGTGGGCAGAACCGGAATGCCCAGGAAAAAGGCCAGTCCGATGCCGCCATAGGCTGAGTGGGCAATGCCTCCGGCCAGAAAGACCTGTCGGTTGACCACCACCAGGGAGCCGATCATGCCGCAGGCAATGGATGCCAGGATACCGGCAATGAGGGCGTTCTGCATGAATTGGAGGGAAAAGGCTTCAATCATCGGCAAGTTCCGCAGTAGGTATGTTGAGGACGGTGGATACATCGTGCAGGTAATCGGCCATGGGGCAGGTGTGGTCGTGGGCCCCGTAGAGGAGGGAGAGCATTTCCCTGGTGAACACGCCTTTGTCGTTGTGGATGAGCCGGCGGTTCACGCAGGCGATGTCCGTGACCCGGGACGCCACAATGCTCAGGTCGTGGCTGACAACGATGATGGTCAGGGACTTCTTGAGTTTGTCCATGAGCTCGAAAAAGCAGAACCGTCCCTCGGGATCGATATTCGAGGTGGGTTCGTCAAACACGAGCAGATCGGGATTGCCCACCAGGGCCCTGGCAATGATCACCCGCTGCCGCTGCCCTCCGGACAACCGGTCCATGCGGCGCATAAACAGGCCTTCCTCGATTCCGGCCTTGTGCAGGGCTGCCGCGGCCCTGTCTCGCTCCTTTCTGGAATACACGAATCCCCGCAATCCCGGACGCAACCCCATGAGCACGATCTCCATGACCGTGACCGGAAAGTCCGGTCTGGAAGCCGTGTATTGGGGCACATACCCGATGGGATGCGTGCCGTGTCCGGCTCGTTCGCCAAAGACTTCCACGATGCCCGTGTCAGGGGGCAGAAGCCCGAGAATGAGACGAAGCAGCGTGGTCTTGCCGCTGCCGTTGGGGCCCACAATGGCGGTGAACGATCCCCTGGCCAGTGTCAGATGCACGTTGGCCAGGATGGGGCGCACCCCGTCGTACGAAAAATTGAGGTCCCGGACGGCAACGGCCGGAACGTTTTCAGGGGACAGCGCAGATGTCACCGCAATGCCTCCTTGATGGCCCGGGTCGCTTTCTCGAGATTGGTGGTCCAGTCTTCGGCCAGGGGATCGAGTCTGACAACCTTGCCGTCAATGGCACCGGCAATGACGGTTGCGCTCTTCTGAGAAAACTGCGGCTGCACGAACACGGTGTTTATCCTGTAGGTCCTGGCCAGTTTGATGAGCGAGCCCAGTTCTCTGGGACTGGGGGATTTGCCTTCGATCTCCACCGGGATCTGTTCGAGACCGTAGGCCTCGGCAAAATAGCCCCAGGCCGGATGGAAGACCAGAAACCTGTTGCGTGTCGACGTATCGCCAAGGATGGTGCGTATGGATGCGTCCATGTGTGCCAGCCTCTTTTCAAAGGCTTCAAGGTTCTTCTCATAGGTCGCTCGGTGTGCCGGATCGGCGGCGACAAGGCCTTTACAGATGTTTTGCGCCTGGATTTTCACAAGATCGGGCGCAAGCCAGATGTGGGGATCGAGGATGGTTGACGCGCCGTGGCCATGGTCGTGGCCGTGATGGCCTTTGGCGTGTTTGTCTGCAGGATCATGAAGATGTCGGGCCATGGGAACCTTGGTCACCCCATCCTGGGTGGCGATCACGGTCATGTCCGGATTGGCGGCATGGATCTTGTCCAGCCAGGTGGTCTCAAAGGGCACTCCCACGGCAAAATAGACGGTCGATGCAGAAAGTGCTTTCATCTGGTTGGGTTTCGGTTCGTAGTTGGCCGGGCTGGCCCCGGGAAGAACCATGACAGAGACCTCGGCCAGATCACCGGCAATTTGCTGCACAAAATAGGCCTGGGGCACAATGGACACGGTGACGTTCATGGGAGAAGCGGCAAGCAGCGCGTTCAGCGGGAGCAGGATATAGACGAAAAGAGCGAGCAACACGAGTTTCAATGGGTGCATGATATTCTCCCTGGTCGAGGGTGGATCGGAATTTTTCACAAAGATGCATAGTGGTAAGGAGGAGCGGTACGCAAGTCAACGATCATGGAATTTCTGTCGGGAAATGGCCGGATCATGTTCCGCAAAAGGTCTGGTAGTCCTTGTCCCCATCGAGGGGCGGGTCCTGGTAATTTCGGGTCTCATCTATTTCCGTGTACGGGGAGGCGAGAACCCGAAGCAAGGCCTGGGCAGAGTCAGGCTTCCCGGTTTGAGTGCACTCGGCAATGACGGCCTCCACATGATGATTTCTGGGGATGACCACTGGATTGCATGAGCGCATCATGTGCTGGATTTTCTGCGGACTGCTTTGTTCCTCGCCAAGCCGTTTTCGCCATGGTTGCACCCATCCGGCCAGTTCATCATCCATGCGTGCTGCCGCATTGGTGTCCGTCATGGATCTGGTCAGCAGGTCAAAGGTGATGGTGTAATCCAAGTGGTTGTGCTCGAGGCGGTTCAAAAGGGCCTGCACGAGTTCGGCGTCCTTCTGCATGAAGGTTTTCAGCCCGATTTTGCGGCCCATCATGGTCATGTAGGCCTGGTTGAAGCGTTCCATAAAGGTGCCCAGAAGAGGTCGTACCTGTTCTGCGGCCTTTTCCGTGTCCTCATCGATGAGGGGCAGCAGGCATTCGGCGAATCGGATCAGGTTCCATTGGGTCACAGCAGGCTGGTTGCCGAAGGCGTAGCGGCCGGTCACGTCGATGGAACTGTACACGGTTTCCGGGTCGTAGATGCCCAGCATGGCGCACGGCCCATAGTCGATGGTCTCGCCTGAAAGGGCGGTGTTGTCCGTATTCATGACCCCGTGAATGAATCCCACCCGCATCCACTCGACCACGAGGTGGATCTGTCGTGTCATGAGTGCTTCAAAAAGGGCGACATGCCGGTTCTCTCCCCGGTCCTGCAATTGGGGATAGTGGCGGTTTATGGTGTAGGTACACAGGGTTTCGAGGGCCTGGAGGTCACCCCGTGCCGCAAAATACTGGAACGTTCCGATGCGTATGTGGCTCGAAGCGACCCGGGTCACCACACCACCCGGAAAGAGTTTTTCCCGTAAAACCGGTTCGCCCGTGGTGACGACACACAGCGAGCGCGTCGTGGGGACGCCCAGTGCATGCATGGCCTCGCTCATGATGAATTCCCTGATGGCGGGCCCCAGAGGTGAGCGGCCGTCACCGCCCCTGGAAAACGATGTGGGCCCGGAACCCTTGAGCTGGATGTCCCGGGATTTTCCTGATCGATCGGTTATTTCGCCGAGAAGATGCGCCCGACCGTCACCCAGCCGGGGTACGAAATTGCCGAACTGGTGCCCGGCATAGGCTGTGGCAATGGGCTGTGAGCCGGGGAGGAGGCGGTTGCCTGCAAAGATGTGAGCGAGGGATGCCGGATCGTGTTGCAGGTCGCTCGGGATCATCAGTTCCTCGGCCAGGGCGTGATTCCACAGGAAGAGACGGGGATCGCGTACCGACGTGGGGGGGATTTTTTCGTGGAATTGTTCGCCAAGATCGGCGTAGGAGTTTGAGAGGTTCATGCAGGCTCCCTGGTTGATGCGGGCGGAATAGGTGTTTTTGGTGAAGGATACCGGACGGACGACAGGTTGTGAAGGGGGAGTGGCGAGTGTCTATGGATGACGGCAATACAATTGAGTCTATCCATAGAATATTTGTATTTGATGTGTCGGCCGAGTCTGGTAGTGTTCCAGAATGGAGGGGTCATTTTTGATACATTTCCATGCAAGCAAGGCTCGGCAGTCCATGCGGCAGGAACGGTCAGCGAGGACCATATGATAATCACACATATACACATTTCCGATAGATTTGAAAAAATGGCCGGGGAGCTGGAGCGAAGCACCGGAGAGGGCGAAAAAGTCGTCTGGCAGGCAAGAGATTTGATTGCCCGGATGAAGAACGGGGAAGATCCGGCCGAGTTGCCCCGTCAGACCCGGCACGGTGAACAGCGGATCAAAAATTGTCGTAAGTTCGCGTTGAAAGGGGGATATCGGATGGTGACCATTCAGGCCGGAACCCGTCTGTATCTCGAGTGTATCGGTTCCCATGATCAATGTCACCAATGGCTTGAAAACAACCGCGGCTTTGTTCCGGCACCCACGGCCGGTCATCGTATCGTCCCGGTCCGGCCCATGGAGCCACCCGCTTGCACCAGCAGGCGCGAACCCCTTGAAGACGAATATGAGCAGGGCCTCATGAGCAGGATCGACGAGAAAACTCTACGCATGATTTTCAGCGGGATCTGCTGTCAGCAGACATGAATCTCGATGGTTGCAACGAACAAGGCCGACTTTTTCAAGTCGGCCTTGTTCGTTGGTGGGACAGCGTGTTCTGTTGGTTGCCGTGAGCGTATGTTCGTCGGGATCATGGCCTCACAAGAGTTTGACCAACGCTGCGATCAAGGCGATGGACGCTGCCATCATACCGCCCAGACGAATGGTCAGCCGCGATTCCATTTCCTTCATTTCGTGGCGGAGATTGATTTCCATGTCCTTGAGATCTTTCTTGGTGGCCAAACGATCTTCTATAATACCGGCAAGGGTTTCTGCCTGGATTTCAGCTTGATTTTCCGGGACACCGGCAGCCTTGAGCTTTTTGACGTATTGCAGGGTGTCAAATGTCAGAGTGGTCATGATGTTACCTCCTGATCACTCTCTACGCACCAGATGGGTATATTGCAAGAGGTTGCGGCAAAGAGTGTCCGCGCATGTTTCTCCCTCCCGGGCAAAGAGCGCTTTGCATGGCTCCCATTCAATAGATGTCGTTTCAAGGTTATGCGATTTCCCCGCACTCCCGCAAAAATCCGGCCACA
>CAYWJL010000062.1:0-8061 GCA_964458145.1 uncultured Desulfovibrionales bacterium
TGGTCTGCGTGCGCGAACACGTCTCCTGGGTCACCGAAGATATGGACGAGGCCACGGAAAAAGCCACAATCCTGGCCAGGGCGGGCATTGCCCGGGTGGTCCACCAGCACGACCTGACCCCATCCACCTTCGACGTATGCACCAACACCCTCATCGTTGGCGGAGGGATCGCGGGCATGCAGGCCGCCCTGGACATCGCATCTTCAGGCAACAAGGCCTATCTGGTGGAAAAGGCCCCCACCATCGGCGGGCACATGCTCCAGTTCGACAAGACCTTCCCCACCCTGGACTGCGCCGCCTGCATCGGCACCCCCAAGATGGTCTCGGTGGGCCAGAGCAAGAACATCGAGCTGCTGTCCTATAGCGAAGTCATGGATATCTCCGGATATATCGGCAACTTCACCGTGAGGGTCAAAAAGCATCCCCGATACATCGACATGAACAAGTGCACGGGCTGCGGGGCCTGCGCCAAGGTCTGTCCGGTGAGCTACAAACTCTTTCCCGAACAGAGCGTACCCACCCCCTACCACTACGAGATCGACCCGGAAAAATGCATCGGCTGCACCCTGTGCGCCCGCAAATGCCCGGAAAAGGCCATCACCGGAGAGAAGAAGCAGGTTCATATCATTGACAACGACACCTGCATCCGCTGCGGCCTGTGTCAGACCCTGTGTAAGAAAGACGCCATCCGCATTGTGGACGACAACGGCAACCCGCCCAAGACCCTGTTTTCCGATTGGGACCAGGGGCTCATCACCCGCCACGCGGCCGACATCGCCTTCCCCCAGGCCATTCCCCAGGCGCCCACCATCGATCCCGAGGCGTGCATCGGCCTCAACACGGGCAAGTGCAAGAAGTGCGTGGCCGCCTGCAAAGCCGGAGCCATCGACTTTTCCCAAAAAGAGGAGATCGTGGAGATCAAAGTGGGTTCGTGCATCCTGGCCACGGGCTACGACGCACTGGATCCTTCGCCCATGAAGGAACTGGGATACGGAACCTGCGCCAACGTGATCAACAATCTGGAATTCGAACGTCTTTCAAACGCCACCGGCCCCACCAGCGGCAAGATTCTCAAAAGGGACCCGGACAATCCCCAGAAATTCACCAAGCCGCCCAAAAGCGTGGCCATCCTCCACTGCATCGGCAGCCGGGACATCCGGTACCACGAATACTGTTCCCGCACCTGCTGCATGTACGCCCTCAAGTTCGCCCACCTGATCAAGGACAAATGCGGGCACGACACCGAGGTGTACAATTTTTACATCGACATGCGCTGTTTCGGCAAAGGCTATGAAGAGTTCTACAAGCGGGTCCAGAGCGAAGGAGTACGCATGATCCGGGGCAAGGCTTCGGAGATCAGACAGTCGGGCGACAAGCTCATTGTTCGGGCCGAAGATACCCTGTCTGCACGTATGGTCGAGATCCCCGTTGAGATGGCCATTTTGTGCACGGCCATGGAACCGCGAAAGGATCTCCCCCATGTGGCCCGGACCTTTGGGGTGACCATCGGCGGCGACGGATTTTTACTGGAAGAACATCCCAAACTGGAACCGGTCTCCACATCGGCAAGCGGGGTATTCATCGCCGGTGCCTGTCAGGGCCCCAAGGACATCCCGGACACCGTGGCCCAGGCCAAGGCGGCCGCGGCCCAATGCCTGGCCCTGAGCTCCTGCGGCACGGTTGAGGTCTCGCCCATGGTCTCGACCATCGACCCGGACGTGTGCGTGGGGTGTCAGATATGCATCGGCCTGTGTCCCTACGGGGCCATTACCTTCAACAGCCTCAAGGGCATAAGCCAGGTCAACAGCGCCGTGTGCAAGGGCTGCGGAAGCTGCGCCGGCCACTGTCCCAGCGGCGCGGCCAAGGTGCAGCATTTCACGGACAAACAGGTCCTGGCCGAACTCGACGGCATTTTCTGCAACTGCGACTGACCGGGCACCCCGGTTGTGCGCATGGCTGTCGAACCGTGCGTAAAAAGCCGGGATGACGGAAGCAGACATCACTTCACATACTCTAATCAATCATCAGAGAATAGTTACCCTGAATCAGGAGTTGATAATGGATACATTCGAACCGAACATCGTGGCATTTTTCTGCAACTGGTGCACCTTCACGGCCGCGGATCTGGCGGGTACCTCGCGCCTCTCCTACCCGCCCAACCTGAAGATCATCCGGGTCATGTGCAGCGGCATGGTCGATCCCAAATACGTGATCAAGGCGTTTCTGAACGGTGCCGACGGCGTGCTCATCGGCGGCTGCTGGCCGGGCGACTGCCACTATATCAACGGCAATCTCAAGGCCCGGCGGCGGGTGGCCATGCTCACCGAAGTCCTCAAAAGCTACGGGATCGACGAACAACGGTTCTGGCTGCGCTGGATCGCGGCGAGCGACGGGAACATGCTCCAGGAAGTCACCAAGGATATGACCGAAAAACTGCGGGTCCTCGGCCCCAGTCCGGTCCATGCTGCACAAATGGCCGGGTAACGGCGGGGAGACGATCATGAGTACATGCTGCACATTGTCCTTCGGCAAGGACACCATGAACAAGGAATTGGCCGGGTTTTTCAAGGGACTGCTGGAAAAGGAGATCGTGCACTCCCTGCTGGTGCCGGTCACAACGGGATCGGGCATGGTCCGACAGACCCTGGTGAACGATCCCGCCAGGCTGGAAAACGTGGATCCCTTTGCCCCGGTGGTGCCGGTGAACACGGCCAAACTGGTCTCGTCCATCACCACCCGGCCCAGCGAGCGCAAGCTGGGCGTGGTCCTCAGGTCCTGCGAGATGCGGGCCCTGGTGGAGCTGGTCAAGCTCAAACAGGCCGATCTGTCCAACGTGCTGCTTATCGGCATGGACTGTTACGGCCGATACGAAAACACGGATTTCAGCGCATTGCGCGCAAAGGGCATGACCACGGAGTCCTTTCTGGAACATGCCCGTCAGGGAACGACCACGACGGGCGATACGGACATAGCCGGGGCCTGCGCCATCTGCGAATTTCCCGCGGCCGAAAATGTGGATCTGAACCTCTGCCTTGTGGGCGCTGGGAACAACGAAATCTGTGTCCAGGCTGTCTCGGACAAGGGAACAGAGGCCCTGCAAACCCTGGGGCTGCCGACCTCCGATCTTCCTTCCAAGCGTACCTCGGCACTGGAAGCCCTGGTCAAGGAACGCACGGAACAGCGCGACCAGGTCCTGGGGAAATACCGGGAAACCGTGGATTCCATCCCGGCCCTCACCGACTATCTTTCCTCCTGCGTCAACTGCTACAACTGCCGGGTGGCCTGTCCGGTCTGCTATTGCAAGGAGTGCGTATTCGTCACCGACACCTTCAGGTACACGGGCGATCAGTTCATGGATCGCTCAGAAGCCCTGGGTGATCTGCCCATGCCCGCGGACACGGTCTTCTATCATATGACCCGCATCTCCCATATCGGCACCTCCTGCATCGGCTGCGGCCAGTGCACCAGCGCCTGCCCCAACGGGATCGACCTGATGCCCATCTTCAGATCGGCGAGCGAAAAGATCCAGGAACGGTTCGACTATCAGGCCGGTCGATCCCTGGACGAACCGTTGCCCCTGTCCGTGTTTTTCGACAACGAATTCACCGACGTCACCGGTCAGGTCAAATAGGAGCGCTATCATGGCAGAAGAACGGCGTATCGGCACGGTTCTGGTCGTGGGGGCCGGAATCTCCGGCATCAAGGCGGCCATGGAACTGGCTGAAACCGGATACAAGGTGGTGCTCACGGATATCTCCCCCCAGGTGGGCGGCATCCTGGACATGCTCGACTATCAATTCCCCAACGACCAATGCGGCATGTGTAGAATGCTCCCCATGGTCGGTCGGGAATCCGGTTCCCAGTTCTGTCTCAGAAAGGGGCTGTATCACGACAACATTCAGATTCTGGCCTCCACCGACGTGGTATCCATCGATGGGGATGTGGGGGCGTACAAGGTGCGTCTGACCACCAAACCCGCGTATATCGATCAGGAAATCTGCTGCGAATGCGGTGAGTGCATCGAGGCCTGTCCGGTGGAGACCAAGGACGGATTCAACCAGGGGCTGACCATGCGTAAGGCCATCTACCAGCCGGTTCCCCATTCCAATCCCAAAAAACACGTTCTGGACGCGGACGTGTGCACCCGGTGCGGCAAATGCGTGGAGGTCTGCCGGACAGGAGCCATCAACCTGGACGCCCGGCCCACGGAACAGACCGTCACGGTGCAGGCCATCATCTTTGCCTCGGGCGTCAAGCTGCACGATCCCCGGACCTCTGAAGAGGGGAAGTCCTACACCGTGTCCCCGGATGTCGTTACCGGTCTGCAGTTCGAGCGCATGCTCAGCGGCTCGGGCACCTATGACGGTACCATCAGACGTCCTTCCGACGGCAGGGAGGCCAAAAAATTCGCGTGGATCCAATGCGTGGGTTCCAGAAACCGCCACCAGAAGGCCCCGTTCTGCTCGTCCATCTGCTGCATGTTCGCCCTCAAGGAGGCGGTGCTGGCCCATAAAAAGGGCGGGGAAGGCGTGGAAACGACCATCTTTTATATGGACATGCGCACCTTTGGAAAAGATTTCTACCGATACCAGGAAAAGGCGGAAACCGAACACGGGGTGGAAAAAATCCGCTGCCGGGTTCAGGGCGTGCGTAAGGACAAAGACGGGCAATTGCAGATCCGTTACTTTGATCCCGCGACCCAGAGCTTTGCGATCCGCTCCTTTGACGTGGTCGTGCTCTCCACGGGTCAGGATCCCTTTGCCAAACACAAGCGCATCGCCGAGCTCACCGGAGCCGAACTGAGCGATAACGGTCTCCTCATGCGCCACGGACTGGAAAAGGTCTGCCTGTCCAAACCCGGCCTGTATGTGTGCGGGTCCATCATGGGGCTCACGGATATCAGCGAGGCCATTGCCGGGGGTACGGCGGCAGCGGGCAAGGTTTCCGAACTCCTGTCCACCCAGGACGTCCGGTTCACGGAAAAAGAAAGCGAACCGGCCCCCTCGCCCCGGGAAAATGAACCGCCTGCCCTGGTCCTTTTACTGTGCACCTGCACCAAAAAAGTGGGATCACGGGTTCAGGGCGTGGAACTCCTGGCCGACAAGCTGCGCAACCAGCCCGGTGTGGCCGAAGTCCACATCATCGAGGCGGTGTGCACGGAAAAAGGACGGGAAGAGCTGAGTTCCCTGCTCGCCTCCACCACGGGCAACCGGATGCTCATCGGGGCCTGCAGCCAGTATCTGTATCGGAACAAGCTTCGTAAAACCATTGCCAAATCCGGTATGAACCCTTCGCTGGTCAAGATCTTCGATTTTCTGGGGCTCATGGAGCAACACGATTTCCAGGTGACCGAAGCCACGGTTCACGGACTGGTCAGAGACATCCGCGCGGACATGGAAGATCTCAGGTACCGGACGCCCCTGCACGAAAAAGTCCTGCCCGTGGACCGCAGAGGACTCGTTGTAGGCGGCGGCATAACCGGGATGTCCGCAGCCCTGTCCCTGGCCCAGCGCGGCGTAGACGTGGCCCTGATCGAGACCGCGCCCAGGCTCGGAGGGTACGCCGGGAACACGGTTTCCAGAACCCTGACCGGCCTGGACCCCAAGGCAACGGCCGAAAATCTCAAGGAACGGATCGAAAAAAGTCCCCACGTCAGCGTGCATCTGAACAGCCGGGTCACCTCCTCCCGGGGGACTCTGGGGGCCTTTGAAACGACCATCAAACATAACGAATCCGGGGACGAAACCCTGGTGAACCACGGCGTCTCCATCCTGGCCACGGGATGTGTCGAGGCATCCACGGACGAATATGGCTACGGCACGTCAGGACGGATCCTCACCCAGGGCGAATTCCGTGACAGGCTCGCGGCCTCGGACCCTGAAACAGATCAGGCCGAAACCATCGTCATGATCCAGTGCGTGGGTTCGCGGGAAAAGGGCAAGAAGGAATACTGCAGCCGGGTCTGCTGCCAGGCTGCCCTGGCCAATGCATTGCGGGTCAAGGAAAAGAACCCGGATGCCAGGGTCGTGATCCTGTACCGGGATATGATGACCTACGGGGACTATGAAAAATACTACACCCTAGCCCGGCGCAAGGGGGTCATCTTTGTCACCTATTCCCTGGATGAAAAACCCCGGGTCGAGCTCGAGGACGACAAGCCCCTGATCCGATACAAGGAAACCATCCTGAATGTACCGGCGGAAATCCGGGCGGACTTCCTCGTGCTGTCCACAGGCCTTGCCCCGTCCCCGACCAACCTGGAACTGGCCCGTTCCTTCGGCGGGCTGGACCTGAATCAGGACGGATTCTTTGTGGAGGCCGATTCCAAATGGCGGCCCGTGGAATGTCCCCGACCCGGTGTCTATGTGGCGGGCACGGCCCATTCCCCCAGAACCCTGCCGGGATGCGTGGTCCAGGCCCAGGCAGCGGCCCAGAAGGGATACACCTATCTGGCAGGCAGAGTGGTCCACACGGCCCGGCAGTTCTCCGTGACCCACGACGCCCTGTGCGCCCGGTGCCAACGCTGCGTGGAGGCCTGCCCCTACGAGGCCAGACGCTACGACGAAGACTACGCCCGCATCGTGGTCGACCCGGCAGTCTGCCAGGCCTGCGGCATCTGCGCGGCCACCTGTCCCAACAACGCCGCCGAAGTCCTCGGCTGGCAGGACAAACAAATGATGGCCGTGCTCGATTCCATGTTCATGTAAAAACGTGGGCCATCTAAACCAAGGAGATCCACAATGGATATGAACCAGACAGATCCGACTCTGTGGAAAGAAATATACAACAACGACGACCTGATGCACTGCTACAATTGCAGCACCTGCATTTCAGGCTGCCCGGCCTCCCAGGCCGATCCGCCCCTGCTCATCCGCAACCTGGCCCGCAAGGTCATTCTTGGTCTCGAAGACGAACTCTTTGACGACGATACCCCGTGGACCTGTGTGTCCTGCTCCCTGTGCGAGGAGATGTGCCCCATGGACGTCAAACCCTTCGAACTCTGCCTGGCCGTGCGCAAATGGCAGAGCAAGAACGACGAAACCCGCATCCCCCCCTCCATCGTGGATATCTACCGCAGGGGATACACCCAGGCCGTGGGGGACAATACCGAACTCAGAGAACAGCTCGGCCTGCCCGAACTGCCCGTTCTGAGCAAACTTCCCGAAAAGCGGAAGCAGTTTCAGGAAATGCTCATGAAAACCGAACTCATCAATGAAAACGCCTATATGTTCAGCGAGGAATAGCCATGGAAATGGGATTTTTTTTGGGATGTAACATGCCGGCCATCCGACCGGATCTGGAAAAGGCCATCCGAGAGACCATGCCGGACCTGGGCGTGGATCTCGTTGAAATGGACGGCTATGTGTGCTGCCCGGCATTCGGTTCCTTCCCGTCCACGGACGATGAATCCCACCTGGCCGCCAGTGGCTGGAACCTGTCCATTGCCGAGGAAAAGGATATCGACATCCTGGTGGAATGCGGATCCTGTTACAGTTCCCTGAACATGGGCCGTCACCACCTCATCCATGACGAAAAAAAACTGTGTCAGGTGAACAAACTCCTCGAACCCACGGGCAGAACCGTGACCGGCAAAGCCAAGGTCCGCCACATAAGCGATGTCCTGTACAACGAGGTGGGTACGGAAACCATCGCCCAGTCCCTGAAGCACTCGCTGGAAGGGCTCCACGCCGTGGTCCAATACCCCTGCCACACCCTCTACCCCAGCGACATAGTGGGCTTTGAAAAGTCATCCCGCAAACCCGTGGCCATGGAAAAACTGACCGAGGCCCTGGGCGCGGAGGTGGACCACTTCTCCAGAGAACACACCTGCTGCGGCGGCGCAGGCGGCTTCACCAACAACTCCCCGGCCGAGGCCAACGCCTTCATCCAGGAAACCCTGGACGCCATCATCGACGAAACCAGGGCCGACTTCATCGTCACCTCCTGCATCACCTGCCTCATGCACCTGGACAACGTCCAGAAAACCCTGAACCAAAAGGTCGGCGAAGAACGCTACACCATCCCGGTCTTCGACTACAGCCAGCTTCTGGCCCTGTGCAT
>CAYWJL010000062.1:8071-8790 GCA_964458145.1 uncultured Desulfovibrionales bacterium
CAATCAGCTTTTCCATGGCCGCTCTAAGCTCTCTCTATCTTCCAAAAGAAGCACTGCGTAGCGTGCTTCGCATAACGTAGAGCGCCCGCAGGGATTTTATTCCCTGCGGGCGCTCTACGTTTGGGTTACGCAACAGGATTTTTCCTCCGTCCAAATCTCTATCTTCTTGATGACACGGAATGTTCTCCCCAAAAATCCGAAAGATCGGAATAAGGGCTTGTGCCGTACAGTTTGATCATGCTAGACTACAATCAGATTCGAAATCTTGAAGTACTGATTTTTTTGTCTCCGAATATTCTTGGCGTTCCTCGTATCAACTAATGAGGAAAACGAAAAAGCTGTTACTATCAGGATTATATCAAGCAGAAAAGCAACAAAGAATGAAATTCAAGCGTATGGTGACTGACATGAGAGACGAGTATGATTTTTCGAAAGGCGAGCGAGGCACATTTTATCGACAAGATGTAAAACTGAATATACCAATTTATCTTGTTGATCAGGACGTTTTAGACTTTGTTAAGAAAATAGCCTCGAAAAAGGGAATTGACAGCTCAACAGTTGTCAACGATCTTATCAAAGGAAATATAAAAATCGCCCAAGCAATCGAATAAGTGCTTCATCCGGAAAAAGGGTACTTACCATCAAGTGAAGGAGCACAGTGGACAGGCACAAGTTGAAATCTTTGTGTTAAATCGGTTTGCCGAGGAATTCAGAACATT
>CAYWJL010000063.1:0-2207 GCA_964458145.1 uncultured Desulfovibrionales bacterium
TACCACTCGCTCTGTTCCTTGACACGGCGCTGACGAACCTTGGCCGACTTGACCACCTTGACCTCGTTGCCGGACGTAGACACCCGCCCGCGCATGTTCATCTTTTTGAGGGCCTTGTTGAAATTCCTCTTGAGCTTGGCCGAATCGATGGAGGATTTGTAGAGATATTCATGATGGGTGGAGGTGTTCAAAGCGTTCTTCTTGGGACGATGGCTGTCGTACCCGGAAAAGATGACCAGAAAGTCTTCCATTTCCATCATGTCGTCGGCCGTGAACCCGTCGAAGATGAGGGTCCATTCGATAAGCTGTCCGCCTTCCTGATCCACGTAGCCCGAAAGGCGCTGGGCGATTTCCGCGCCCACGTCACGACCCACCAGTTTGGCGATCTTGCCCACCCCTTCGATGACATCGTTGCGCGAGTAGGGCTTTTTCAGAGGCTGATACTGCTGGGGTTCGAGTTCGAAATTACCCATACGCGAACCGGAATAGACGTCCAGCATCCGACCCATGACCCGGGCCGTTGCCTTGACGGTGCTGTAGCTTTCCTTGACGTCGGGATAGATGGAAAAAATGACCGCCACGTCCATACCCGCATCCTTGGCAATGCTGATGAGTTCGGCATCGGTACGGCGCTGTCGTCCCTGGACATGGGTATCCAGGGTCATGGCGGTTTCGTCCTTGACGTCGAAGCCTTCATTCAACATCTCGTTGACCATGGCGTTCAAGACCCGGTCATAAACCCGAGAATGTCTGGGAATGGAATCACGGTCGGCATCTTCTCCCAGGATCATCACCCTGGGAAGATCCGCGGCCATGAGGGTTCCGGCCATGCACAACATACTGAAAACTATCACACATGCCTGTACAACTCGTTTCATCGCAGTCCTCCTTGTTTTGGCCGCAAATCCCGGCCTTTCTTCCAGTGCTCTTCCAGCGTCCGAAGGAATGCTCCCGGAGGTGCATACTTCGGTATGACAATGACGCCTCCCGCAACAAGCTGGTCCGGGATAGTTCATATGTAAGAAATATTCAAAAACTGTTCAAGCATAATTTTGATTCATCAGGCTCCCTCCATCGCCCTGCACACATGCCTCCCGGCATCGTCGGAAAAGAAACCGGCTTGACAACGCCGCTCTATACGGTGAGAGAATTACCTACTCGAGATGCGCGGACTCCGGTCATGCATCACAGCCATCGACATCATGAGGACCCTGCCCATGTCCAAGTCATGGATCAAACACAAACGGGACGAATTCGTTCGGGACGTTCTCAGGGATTTCTGCCTTGTCAGCGTCCAGCTGGAAAACGAATTCAGACATTACGATCACAACGGTTTCACCCGGTTCACCTTTTTCAAGGACCTCCTGGGAGCGCGCACCAACAAGGGCCAGCTCTGGCGGCTCAAGGATACCGCCCACCTGCTGTTCAGGAACGAACCGACCGACTCCATCATTGCCCACTATCTGGACTGGGCCATCGGCTATATCTTCCACGAATGCATGAAACTCATGGAGGACAGCTACCAGCGCCGAAGGTACAAGCCGTGGTTCGAATCTCTGCCGCCCAGGGACACCCTCGAACCCGAGGAAGGGCTCATCGGCAAAGAACTGTACATGCTCATCGAGCAGACCCGTGAGAGCATCGACCGGGAGATCAAGCGGGTCAGGTTCCTGCTCTTTCACTGTCGCAGGATGCTGACCATCTACCTGCCTGCCCACCGCGACAATCCCCTTCTGGCCCGGTTCATCTACGACCAGAACGATCTGGTCCGCCAGGTTTTCAGAAGCGGGTACGACGGCTTCATACGCGCTGTCTACAACGATTCCCATGACCAGTTGTTCGTTCTGGCCTCGCGCAGCCTGGAACAGGGAGGCTGGCACCGAGAGGCCCGACAAGCCCTCGAGGCAGGAAAAAAACAGCTCGAGCAAACCAGCTCATCCTTGCAAGCCTGAGAAATGCATGCTAGAAATCCGCCATCGTGCAGCGATACTATCGTCGCCGAACATTTCGCCCGCATCCAGATGACACCAACATCCACAGGAGGAACTTTTTCATGAAACGTTTGATCGGACTCATTTTCTTGAGCGCCCTTCTTCTCAGCTTCGGCTGTTCCAAGAAGACCAAAGTGTCCTGTCCAGAACCTGAGACTCCGCAGCAGCAGGAGCAGGTCGTCGGACGACCCCTCGACGCCCCCGCCGAGGAAGGGG
>CAYWJL010000063.1:2217-8441 GCA_964458145.1 uncultured Desulfovibrionales bacterium
GGTTCTTGAACCGACTCCGGTAGAGATTTATGAAAAGGATTACGCCGAACTGCCGACCCAGTATCAGGTCGCCAAGGGTGACTGTCTGTGGTGGATCGCCGAGTTCAAGCAGGTCTACAACGACCCATTCATGTGGCCCCTGATCTACAAGGCCAACCGCGACAAGATCAGCAACCCCGATCTCATCTACCCCGACCAGGTTTTCTCCATCCCCAGAGATTTCAACATGAGCGAGCTCACCGCCGGCCGCAAGCAGGCAGGTGCTCCCAAACCATACATCTCACCCAGATACGCCAGCCTACCGGCCAATCTGAGAGCCGAACTCCGCTTTTTTAGCTTGTCCGGAGCGTATCTGTTCAGCAGGGTCGGAACGGATATCGTAAGCACGTCATCCCGGCGCAGGCCGGGATCTCCGGGGCTTCGGGCAGTGTATCCCGAATAAGCAGCTGCCCAGGTGAACAAGATCCCGGATCACGTCCGGGATGACGATCAAAGAAGACCCGTGTCACCATAACGCTCATCCACCTTCTCCGGCTCTTTATTCACGGGCCAATGGGCATCCACTCTCGGTTCCACCCCTTTCATCCGTATCATCCGGCCGGGACTCATCCATCCGATTCCTTGCGCACGACAGACTCGAGTCTTCCCCGCTTTGCACAGCGCCCCCAAAGGCCGGACGTTACCAACCAATCGTCTCAACCCTCAACGCATTGGAGCAACCATGCTGAAAAACGGACTTCACTTCAATCCGGCTCGGCTGGATCACGAGTTGGTCAACATAGAAAATCCCGAGCTGTACAGATCCATCTATCCCTATAAGAAAATCGGGCGCATGGCCTTTGACGACAATTTCGTACTCCCCCGATTCCCCAAGGAACTCTTCATCACCGATACCACCTTCAGAGACGGCCAGCAGGCCAGGCCCCCGTATACCGTCAAACAGATCGGGGAAATCTACGACCTGCTGCACAAACTGGGCGGCCACAGCGGTTTGATCCGGCAGAGCGAATTCTTTCTCTATTCGGACAAGGACAAGCGCGCCGTGGAGCTCTGCCAGTCCAAGGACTATCGCTTCCCCGAGGTCACGGCCTGGATTCGGGCGAACACCGAAGACCTCAAGCTGGTCAAGAGCATGGGCATCAAGGAAACCGGCATGCTCACCTCGGTTTCAGACTACCACATTTACATGAAACTGGGGAAGGATAGAAAGACAGCCATGCGGGACTACCTCAAGGTGGTCGAACAGGCTCTGACCTACGGCATCCTGCCCCGCTGCCATTTCGAGGACATCACCCGGGCGGACATCTACGGGTTCTGCATCCCCTTTGCCCGGGAACTCATGAGCCTGTCACGCCAGAGCGGCATCCCGGTGAAGATCAGACTCTGCGATACCATGGGCTTCGGCGTCCCCTATCCCGGAGCGGCCCTGCCCCGCAGCGTGGGCAAGATCGTCCGGGCATTCACCGACGAGGCCCAGGTTCCGGGCGAATGGCTGGAGTGGCACGGGCACAACGATTTCCACAAGGCCCTCATCAACACCACGACCGCATGGATCTACGGATGCTCCGGGGCCAACGGCACCCTGCTGGGTTTTGGCGAACGCACGGGCAACGCGGCCATCGAGGCCCTGGTCATCGAATACATCTCCCTGACCGGTGAGGACGACGCAGCCATCACCCAGACCATCTCCGAGATCGGGTCCTATTTTTCCAAGGAACTCGATTACAATATCCCGCACAATTATCCCTTTGTGGGCCGTGATTTCAACACCACCAGCGCGGGCATCCATGTGGACGGGCTGCTCAAGAACGAAGAGATCTACAATATCTTCGACACCAAACACATCTTGAACAAGCCCGTTCCCATCACCATCACCGACAAATCGGGCAAAGCCGGAGTCGCCTACTGGATCAACACGGCCCTGGATCTGGACGAAACCAGGAAAGTGGACAAACGCCATCCGGCCGTGGGCAGAATCTACAAGCGAATCATGGAGTCCTACGGCAGGGGACGGACGACCCGATTCTCCTACGATGAAATGCACGCCATCGTGGCCCGGTTCATGCCGGAACTGTTCTCGTCGACCTTCGACCAGCTCAAGGCCCTGGCCCAGAAAATCTCTACCAAGATTGTCTCCAAGCTCGCCGAACATCCGGATATCACCTCCCTGGACAGAGACTCCGCTGCCGAGCGCATGTCCGCCTTCCTGGAAGACTATCCCTTCATCCAGTACCTCTATCTGATCAACACCGATGGCTTCCCCATCACCTGGCAGGTCTCCCATCCCGAAGACAAGGAGATGTACAGGAACAAACTCGGTCCGGATCATGATTTTTCCGGTCGGGACTGGTTCATGGCCCCCATGAGCAGCGGCAAGTTCTGCGTCACGGACTTCTACCGCTCCTATCTCTCGGGTAAACTCTGTCTGACCGTGTCCATGCCCGTATGCGATCAGAATGACGAGATCCAGGCTGTTCTGGGCGCGGACATCCGCTTCGAGGAACTGGTCAAAATCCAGAAAAGTATCGAGAACGATGAAAAAGAGCAGGAACTGGTTTAAATCCCCCCTGGCCAAGCTGATCCTGGCCACAGGCCTTCTGTTGACCCTGAGTTCGCTCCTGTTCTATGGTATCGAACTCAGGGCACAGGGCGATCGCAGCATGCTCGAGGCCCTGTGGTGGTCGGTGGTGACCATTTCCACGGTGGGTTACGGAGACATCGTTCCCCTTTCCACGGCAGGAAGGATTCTGGGCGTTCTGGTCATGCTCTCGGGCATCGGCCTCGTGTCCACCCTTACCGGTAACCTGGCCTCCCTGCTCGTGGAACAACACACCAAGAAACGCAAAGGACTTCTCAAGGTGAAACTCTCGGGACACACGATCATTGTCGGTTGGAACCCGTACGGCTACAATCTGGTCAAGACCCTGCACAAGCATCAAAACCAGGACTCAAGGGATCTGGTCCTGGTCAACACACTCCCCCCGGAACAACGGGACGAACTCGCTCACAAGATGGACATGGACGTTCATTTCGTGGCCGGGACCTGCGCCAGCGAGGCCGTGGCCGCAAGGACCTCTCCGGACAAGGCCCGGGTCATCTTCATCCTCTGCCCGGAAGACCTCGATCCGGCCGAAGCCGACCAGCAGAACATCTATGCGGCCCTGACCATGCGCAGCCTCGCCCCCAAAGTCCCCATCTATGCCGAGGCCATGCTGGCGGAAAACCGTGAGCACCTTTTGCGTACCGGGGTGGACGAAGTCATTGCCCGGGGTGAACTGGCCGGGAACATCCTGGGCCTCATGGGCAACACCCCGGCCTTTTATCCCTTTTTCCAGCAACTGGCGGGTGCCGCGTCCCCGGGCATGCTCGGATGCCGTCCCCTGAGCCAGGGAGAACGCCACATGGACTGGGGGACCTTCATGACGGAGGTGCGCAAGCAGGAAGGTATCCAGCCCCTGGCCCTGTTCCAGGAGAGCAAGCACATGTCTCTGCAGGACATCCTGGATCAGGAATCCGCCCTGGACCATTTCATTCTGGAACTCTTTTCCTCCACCGGACAGAGCACCCAGCTGGGCAACCAGAAACCCAGGGTGTGCGTCAATCCCCCCGACGATCAATCCCTTGCCGGTTTCGACGCGGTCATGTTCCTGCAATCCGGAGGGGCGTCATGAACATCGACTGGACATCCATACCCCTCTTTGCCGGCATGGCTCCGGAGGACATCAAGGTGATCAGGTCCCTGTTCGAGCGCGTGAGCGTGGCGGAGAAGCAAACCATCATTGCCGAGGGAACCGAGGGAGATGAGATGTTCATCCTGGTCAAGGGAAGGGTCAAGGTGACCAAGTCCATGCTTCTGGCCGACGTGGCCATTCCCATCCCGGGCCTGCAGAACTCCCGCAAGGTTCTCGCCACACTGGACAGCAGCCGATTCCCCTTTTTCGGGGAAATGGCCCTGCTGGACAGGGATGTCAGATCCGCCTCGGTGGAAACCGTGGAACCGGCGGAATTCCTGAAAACCAACCGGGAGACGTTTTTTTCCCTGACAACCAACCATCCGCGCATCGGCGTCCACCTCCTGACCAACCTGGGCAGACTCCTGGCCCAGAACGTCCGCAAGGGGAACCGGGAACAGGTCAAGCTGACCACAGCCCTGGCCCTGGCCCTGAGTCGTCACGGGTAACGATCGATGGCGTCCGTTCTCTTGTCATACCGGTGAGTTCCCTGCAGTGAGAAGTCCCTGGCACACGAACCGTTCTCCTTGACATCCCTGGCGAGAACGGTTTTCTTCTGAACTCCGTTCATACCGCCGACACGTTCGGCAGCATCTCCAACACGACCACTCTTCAATGAAGGAAGGTGTATCCATGAAACAACATCTCATGATCCTGATGTTTCTCGTTGCCCTGTGTACCGCGTGTTCCGGCATGGGGGGAACCGACACGGCCGCGACCCAGAACCCTGCCACGCCTCCCCAGTCCCAGCCGGTGAATACGGAAGATGTCGATTCCTACTATGATTTCGACGACGTCCTGGTTCCCAAGGAAATGGAGATAGACAACAAGCAGTCCCTTGTCTTTGAGAGCCCCAATCTCAAGGCCGGGATGATGTTTTTCGAAGGCCGGGTGGAAGCGGTTTCCCTGTTCGATTTCTTTGTCAACTCCATGCCCAAGGACGGCTGGCACACCACCAGTTCTTTCAAGTACGGCCGGTACATCATCGGTTTCGAGAAGCCCAACAGGGATTGCATCATCTCCATCTCCGACGGGTCTTTCAAGACAGGTCTCCAGATCTGGGTCAACGAGCGCAAGACCCCGGCAACAGGGACCATGGAACGGAATCTTGCGGAATAGTTCATGAATCCCCTTGCACTCCCGGTGTTTTCCGGGAAACGGGTCCACCTCGGCGTCACCGGCAGTGTTGCCGCCTACAAGGGGCTGGACCTGCTCAGACTGTTCGTGAAAACCGGGATGACCGCCGGAGCCACCCTGACCCATGCGGCCTCCAGGTTCGTGACGGAACTCTCCTTCGCGTCCCTGGGGGCCGATCCGGTATGCGGGCCTCTTGTTGACGATCCCCTGGCCCCGTACTGCCATCTGGAACCCGGGCAGGCCGCCCATGCCATGGTCATCGCGCCGGCAACGGCCAATATCCTGGCCAAACTGGCCCACGGTCTGGCCGACGACATGCTTTCCACCCAGGCCCTTTCCTTTGACGGCCCGATCATCATCGCCCCGTGCATGAACCCCAGGATGTGGACCAATCCCGCCACCCGGGCCAATTGGAACACTCTCATGTCCCGAGGGATCATCGGAATTCCCCCTTGTTCGGGCGACGTGGCCTGCGGGGATTCGGGTCAGGGACGGCTTGCCGAACCATGGGACATCTATCTGACGACCCTGAAGGCCCTGGCACCCGATGATATGGCCGGGCAGAAGATCCTCATCACCCTGGGACCGACGCGGGAGCATTTCGACAAGGTCAGATTCTGGTCCAATCCGTCATCGGGCAAGATGGGCTGGTCACTGGCCATGAGTGCATGGCTGCGCGGGGCCGAGGTCACCGTTGTCCACGGTCCGGTCGACCTGACCTTTCCCGACGGGATGACCGCCATTGCCGTGAACACGGCGAGAGAGATGTACGCGGCATGCATGGACCTGTGGCCGAACATGGATATGGGATGCTGCACAGCGGCCGTGGCTGATTTTTCCCCGGTCCCCCATTGCGGGGGCAAGCTCAAGAAGGATGAGTGCCCCGAAGGATTGCGCGTGGACTTCACAAAGAATCCCGACATCCGGAAGACCATGGGTGAACAGAAGCGGTCCGGCCAGCGGCTTATCGGATTCGCGGCCGAGGCAGGAGGAGACCTTCAGGCCATTGCCCAAGGCAAGCTTACGGCCAAACATCTCGACCTCATCGTTGCCAACCGCATCGACTCGGACGAAACCGGGTTTGCCCGGTGGAACAACTCCGTGCTTCTTCTGAAGAACGACGGCACAACCGAACACATTCTCAATCGCCCCAAAACGGAAATCGCCTGGAGGATCTGGGATTGGATCTGAGCGGGATCGACCTGCCCCTCACCATGCAGATGTGGCATGAAAGCGGCCTGCGCGCCATTTTGACCGACCCGGAAACGGTCAGGATGGCCATGGTGCGCCCTTCGGCCAAGACGGCTGCCCCCCCGGCTGCTTCCCGGCCCCTTGCAACCGCAACCAAACCATCTC
>CAYWJL010000063.1:8451-8777 GCA_964458145.1 uncultured Desulfovibrionales bacterium
CGGCCGCACCCGCTGCAGCGTCACCGGCCCCAGCCCCCTCGCGGCCGACAGCGCCTGCCCCTTCCCCACGCCCGACAGCCCCGCCGACCGCCGCACACTCCCCGGCACCTTCCACCAAACCGGCTCCATCCCGGAAGATGCCCGATCTGCCCCCATCCCTGAAAACCTATTTTGCCCGCCTCACCGTCCCGGCCTTTTCCCTGTGGACCTATTGGGATCTGCCCGAAGACATTGGGGGAACCCCGAACAAGGCCCGCCAGGCCCTGATCAAGCGCATGCTCCACGCCCTGGCCCCGCATGACGGTCATCGCGTCATGGGAATTGAT
>CAYWJL010000064.1:0-8671 GCA_964458145.1 uncultured Desulfovibrionales bacterium
ACATACCGCAGGTACATCATTTTGGGGCGCCCTCCCATGGCAACGGCCAGCCATGCGGCATCGATGATCTCGTCCTTGCTCGCCCCGCTGGTGGCCGCTCCCTGGACGCGGAGGGCGATGCACATGTCGCATTGGGAGATGATGGCGTTGGAAAGCAGGATCAGATGCTGAACCTTGTCGTCCAGGGAGGAACTTTTTTTGATCTGCTTGGAAAACTCCTGGTACTTCTTGTAGATGTCTCTTCTGGTACGGTTGATGTCCCGAAACGTCTGGGCGATATCCGCGGATCTGTCTTCAGCCATGGTGGCCTCCTTGTGGTTTACTTGTATGGATGCGGGATCAGGTCGAAACGCGAACCCCTGCCCCGATCCCGGGTTGGCAGGGCACCCCTTGCGGGTGACCTTTGTGCTATACAATGTTCATGTCCGGGCAGCATGCCGACCTGAGGACACGCAAATGATATTCCGGGAACCCGGATTTTTCCCATTGTCCGCCATGCAGAAGAAAAGTCAAGCACTGGGCAAAAATCCCGGATCAAATCAGGGGTGACGGCATGTTCGGATCTGCACTGTCGTCTTCTGTTTTCTGTCCTCTATCCCGTAGAGGCGATTTATGAATCGCCCGTTTTTGCATCCTGAATTCGTACCAGATAGTTGCAGGAATGAGCTCATAACCAGGGAGTTCGTTGACCAGTCGCCGGGCAAAGGATAAAAAGTCTGCACACAACAATCAATCAAGCGAGAGACAAGGAGATGCTCATGAGTATTCTTTTCAAACCCATTGGACATGTGAGAACCGACGCTGCATCCCTGCCGCGTCACTGGTCTGTTTCCGATGTCCAGGGGGAGCTGGTCATCGATGAACCCTATTTGGAAGGACTGGACGGCATCGTGGAAGGTAAACGCATCGTGGTTCTGTTTCATTTTCACGAAAGCTCCCCGTTCACTCTTTCTTCCCTGCACCAGCGTCCTCCCCATTCAAACCTGGGAAAAAAGGGGGTGTTCGCCACCTGCTCTCCGTTTCGGCCCAATCCCATCGGGCTGTCCATTGTCACGGTCCTCGAGAGAAACGGGAGTACCATCCGGGTGCAAGGTATCGATATGCGTGACGGCACCCCTATTCTGGACATCAAGCCCGATGTCCGCGGTTAAAATTGACCATAACCGTTTCCTTTTATGGCTTTTATTAGTAAACAGGGAGAGGCGGATTATGTCCTGATTGAAGCCAGGAAGCGCTTCGGGCTCGAGATTCTGATGAATGCAAAAAAGAACTCCCACTGATCGAATATCTTTTTCCGGTCCAAAAATTGTCTGGGAATTACGGCAGAGGCGATCATGATTTTATTGGGGCCGGACTAATGTAACTTTCTGTAATTGTTAATAATAAGTGTCTGATTAAGCCCCTTTCATGTCTTGAAATCGTCTTTTTACCGTTGAAAAGGTGTCTTTCCACGATAGAATGATCGGATCATTCATATTTAAAGTATGTTACATGTTGTCCAGGATACTAACCGCATACTCCAATTCAACATCTTCCAGAGCACCAAGTTTTATAGCATTCTCAGCCGTCATAGGGATAGGAATACTAGGTGATACACCCCCTATTCCATTCCTGCTATCGAGTTGAATTGTTTTATACTTGTCGAGAGAGCGTCCAATGGGAAATCCTATTGTGTAACCGCCCGGCAAAAATGCTTGTCCTCCTGTCATTCCAAAAGAGCCATTCGTACCCCAAAAACCTACTACATGACCCTGCGGTAAATTTTTAATGGCCATTGCGATACCTTCTCCTGAACTTATGGTAGCAGGATTTACAATAGCAATTACCGGACCACTGTAAGAAGGAGTTTGCGGTTCAATATTCACAGGTATATCGCCAATGCGCGCCTCATCGTCATCTTCATAAACAAAATCAAAATTTCCAGATAATGCATTGTAGTTGACTATATACTCGTAAAGAGTTGTTTCTGAATAAAAGTAACCGGAAAATTCAGCAGCCATTGTATCCTCGCCTCCGGCATTTCCTCTAAGATCAACAATGATCCCGGGAACATTTTGCTCGGAAAAGAATTGCAATGCTTCCTTGAATTTTTCAGAAGTTGTCTCGAGAATCAGTGCTCCTATTCTGACATACCCATAACCGCTGTCCAGCACCCTGTATTGGATTAAATTATCGATATCCGGCATCCAAGGTAAGGCTGTTTGCATGAAAATGGTGCCATTGTCGTCTGCAGCCGTCATTGTCGCAGTGACGTTTCCTGCGCCGTTGGCTTTTGAAAATGTCACCGTGGTCCGGGTATCGATTGGATCGAGGACAAGCATACGGTATTTTTCAAGAATGGTATATTCGTCTGTTGCCAGCGAGTTTTGGGCAAATCGCCACAAGGTTGAAACCTGTTCCAAAGCCGTCTCGATGGGCATACCGTTCCATTGCAGGATTGCATCACCAACTTCAATCCCAGCATTGGAAGCCGGTCCTTGTGCGGTCACGATATGTGCAATCACTCGACCATCGTCAAGCCCCATAATACCTATTCCATAGCTGCCGGCTATCTGCTCTTGTTGTAAATTTTCCAGAAGTTCTCCTCTGATAAAAACATGACCGTCCGGTATAGATCTTACGTACTCAAGAATGGCTGTGGCATAGGCGGCTTCGTCGTTCGTGTAGAGGGCCTGAGTAATTTTTGGACGAATTTCGTAATTGAGTGCATTCCAATCGATATCTTTCCATTCTCCAAACGCATATTGCTCTGAAATTTGTTTGTGAAATGCATCATATCCATCTATCCAGTCCATCTGAGTATAGTTGCCTGGAGCGGGTTCCTCATAGGCAAGCTCAGTCGCATCGTTCTTGCAGCCGGCTAAGATAATCAGGGATACAACCATGAAAAGCAGCACGGCATACCACATCAAACCATATACTTCTATTTGGGCATATCTCGGTCGATTCATGAATACATCCTGTCATATTTGTAGTGAACATCGTCAAGGCTGGGTGCTGATGCCCTGCCAGGGGGCGGAACAGGGTAACCATTTCTATCACACCCAAACGGGATTCATCTCTCCCCTTTGGCCAGTTTCAAAGACCGCTGAAATTCCAGATCGTGACATCGTGTGACGGCATCGTCCAACTCTCCGGCCAGGGCTACGGCTTCGGCCGGTGAGCAGGTGATGACGATGGGTTTGTCCTGCCCGGCCTTGAAGCGCAGCTGGAGGGGCGGCACGGCATCCTTGTTTTCGGCCTGGTTCTGACCGTAAGCCAGCATGACGGATTTTTTGGCTCCTTCCTGACGATCCACGTAGGAGGATTTGGAAGAATCCGTGTACATGACGAACTTTCCTCCGGCCCTGCCTGGGGTCCCCGCAGCATAGCACCTGACGGCATAGGACAGGGATGCCAGTTTGAACGGGGAAATCTTCATGGTCATGTGTTCATCCAGGGCAAAGGTTCTGCCCGTTGACGAGTCCGGGGCGGGTTTTCCCGGAGCCGCATTGAGGAACACGAAATACCCCGGCTTGTAGGATGGCTGCTCCCGGTCGAACATGATGTCCACGTACATGAGGCTGGTGGAGGGAAAGGAATAACTGTGCACACGAACCAGGTTCTTGCCGGCCATAGTATCCTCCTGTTGGGAACGGGGTGGAATGCGGGTTTGTCATACGATGTATATTGTAATTGTCTGGGCGGACCTGTGTGTCCGCCCAGACATGACACTCTATGCTTGAAGGATCGAGATGTTGTTTCCAGGACAGGCAGGGTTCGTGGTTATGCCCTCAATGGTCGACCCTGCCGACAAGGGCGGACACACAGGTCCGCCCCTACGGGATGTACGGTGATGTTGTTATATGTATTTGTGCACGTCTGCTTATTGTGATTGCAGACTGAACTTATCATAGATGCTGTTTACCGCTTCGAAAAGCTTGTCCAGGGGTTCTCCCTGGGCCTGGACGATGGCCACGACTTTGGCCAGTTCCTCGGGATGCTCCTGGGCCAGGGTCATGAAGGATGTCATGAGGTCGGGGGTGATTTCCATACTGTCTCCTTGAATGTTACAGAATTTTTTTACGTTACCTGCATCTTCTCGATAACTTTGAATAACGCCTGCGTGCCTTTGAGCTCCAGTCCCTGGGCCGCTGCCTCTTCATAGAATCCATTCACCAGTGAGAGGCCGGGCAGTTCGATTCCCATGGCCCGGCATTCGTCCAGGGCGATGCCCATGTCCTTGATGAAATGTCTGATGAAAAATCCGGGTTCGAAATCCTGTTTGGCGATTCTGCGGCCCAGGTTATTGATGGACCATGAGGATGCCGCGCCGCTGCCGATCACGTCGATGACCTGGTCCATGTCCATGCCGGCCTTTTGGGCGTAGAGCAGGGATTCAACAACACCGATCATGGTTCCGGCGATGAGGATCTGATTGGTCATCTTGGTGTGCTGGCCGCAACCGGGTCCGCCCATGAGGGCGATGGTCTTGCCCATGATGTGGAACAGGGGTTCGACCCGGTCGAAGGCGGCCTGATCACCGCCGACCATGATGGCCAGGGTTCCCTGACGTGCGCCCAGGTCGCCGCCGGAAACAGGGGCGTCCAGGGCGGCGATGTTTTTCCTGGCCGCTTCGGCATGGATGGTCGCGGCCAGGGAGGGCCTCGATGTGGTCATGTCCACAATGACCCCGCCTTCGGGCAGGGTGGACAGTACCCCGTCTTCACCCAGAATCACGCTCTCCACATCTTCGGGAAAACCCACGATGGAGAAGACGATATCACATTCCCGGGCCAGTTCCGCCGGGGAATCACACCATGTCGCCCCCTGTTCGATGAGTGAAGCAGCCTTCTCCCTGGTACGGTTGTACACCCGCATGGGGTAGCCTGCCTCCATGAGATGGGCGCACATGGACCCGCCCATGACGCCTGTTCCGATCCATCCGATTTTTTCCTTGCTCATATCTGTTAAGCCTCCTTGCCTGAAAGACTGTTTGTATGTGTGCACCGTTGTCCGAAATCTTCCCGTAGGGGCGGATTCCATATCCGCCCTTTTATGCGCCCAGAACCCATTTCCGTCATTTACCAGACCCCAGCCACCAGACCCCAGCCACCAGACCCCAGAACCCATCTCTGCCTTACCTGAACCCGTTTTTGCCCTGTTTTCGAAGGTGGTATCCATGGCGGATATGGTATCCTGGGCAAAAAATTGAACCCGGGGGCGGATATGGAATCCATAAGGGCGGATATGGAATCCGCCCCTACAATAATCCTCACCCCTCCTTCAGAATGCCCCGTTGTACCGCCTTGTCGATCAGGCTTTCGGCAAATTTCCACAACTCGGGCGATGCTTCCTGTATCTTGGCCATCCGTTGCTGAACCTGGCTCTTGCGCGTTCCATGGGTCTTCCAGGTGGCACCGTCTGAATAGTAGTTGTGCAGCAGGGGCATGAGCCGGTCCATGGAGTGGGCGAACCTCGCCTCCGGGGTCCGGCCTTGCTCGAAATCATCCCAGGCGCTTCGGAGCGCTTCGCCCTGATCCTCGGGAAGCAGGCCGAAGATCCGTGAGGCCGCCTCCTGTTCCCGTTCTTCCTTGTCCTCGTATCCTTCCCGGTCATAGGCGTAGGTGTCCCCGGCGTCGATCTCCACGATATCGTGAAGAAGAAGCATGGTCACCACCCGGGAAAGATCCACATCCTCCCCGTAATCCCGCCCCAGTACCAGGGCCATCATGGCGATATGCCAGCTGTGCTCGGCCGAATTTTCCCGCCGCAGACTGGGCATGATCCGCGATTGCCGCCTGATATCCTTGAGCTTGTCCAATTCCAGAAGAAAATCGATCTGATGGGTGAATCGTTCATTGTTCATGGGCCGTCAGATATCCCAAAGAGCACGATTTGCAAACCTTATCCAGGGCTCCATTTCAGAATTGTGCAAACGGCTTTGAAGCATATTGAAATTTTGAATGCAATAAAAAAGAATGCATAGGCACGATGTATGTATCGCATTTCTGAATATCTTTCTTTTGGTAGAAAGGATAAAATCTATTTGACAATTTTTCTATTTGGGTCTCTATCTCGCAAGTAAAAAATAGTATTGTTTTACATCAAATTTCGGTGACATATTTTATTTTTTTGTATGCAATGGATATTTGTATTTGGCAATTTGTGGTAGAATTTTGTTGCTCGGCGAAATCGCTCTGTCTTTTCTTTGTTGTTTGAACCAGGGGGAGAACAGGGCGTAACGTATATGACCGTGCTGTTCCAGACAGCGCGATGCAACCCTTCAGTACAAAGGAGGAATCAATGGTAAAAGTTGGGGTGTATGTGTGCCATTGCGGCACGAACATCGCCGGAGTGGTGGATGTGGAGGCGGTTCGCGCCTTTGCAGAGACTCTTCCCGGGGTGGCCCTTGCCCGGCGCAGTTTGTTCATGTGTTCGGATACGGGTCAGGAAATGATCAAGCAGGACATCAGAGACGGTCTGGTTGATCGGGTAGTTGTGGCCGCGTGTACGCCACGTACCCACGAGCCCATTTTCAGGGCTGCCTGCGAAGCCGCCGGCATGAACAAGTATCTGTTTGAAATGGCCAATATCAGGGACCAGGACTCCTGGGTCCATGGCCAGGATCATGCCGGTGCCACGGAAAAGGCCAAGAAGATCGTGTCCAGTGCCGTGGCCAAGGCCTCTCATCTCAAACCCCTGGAAGACAAGTATGTGGATGTTGAGCCTACGGCCCTGGTCATCGGCGGTGGGGTTGGCGGTATATTCGCCGCTCTGGAACTGGGCGGCATGGGGTACAAGACCTATCTCGTGGAAAAGGAGCCCTCCATCGGCGGCGTCATGGCCCAGCTGGACAAGACCTTTCCCACCAACGACTGCTCCGCATGTATCCTCACCCCTGTTATGGTGGATGCCGGCAACCATCCCAACATCGAGCTTTTGACCTATTCCGAAGTGGAGTCCGTGGACGGGTATATCGGTAACTTCACGGTCAAGGTGCGCAGAAAACAGTCCTACATCGACTGGAACAAATGCACGGGCTGTGGTGCGTGCGCCGAGGCCTGTCCGGCCAAGGTTCCCGATGAATTCAATTGCGGTCTGAACGATCGCGGTGCCGCCTATATCCATTTTCCCCAGGCCGTTCCCAAGAAAGCGGTCATCGACATGGAGCATTGTATCAACTGCGCGGGTCGCAAGCTGGGCACCGAGCCAAAGATCAGCAAGAAGACCGGCAAGCCCATGCGCGCTCCCTGTGAAAAAGCCTGGCCGGCCGACGCCATCAACCGTTCCCTGCAACTCGATCCCGAAGGCGAGCTCGTAGAGCTGAAGATCGGAACCATTGTGGTGGCCACGGGCTACAAGGTCATGGAAAAGGAACATTTCAAGGAATACGCGCCCCAGTCTCCCAATGTGATCACCGCCCTGCAGCTGGAGCGGATCATTTCCGCCACCGGACCCACCGGCGGCAAGCTTCTTCGTCCTTCGGACCAGGTCAAGCCCAAGACCCTGACCTTTGTCTCCTGTGTGGGATCCCGGGATGAACGCCATCACACCTACTGCTCCCGTGTCTGCTGCATGTACATGATCAAGCAGGCCCGGCTCCTCAAGGAAAAGTATCCCGATCTGGACATCAACATGCACTTCATCGACGTGCGCTGCGCGGGCAAGGATTACGACGAATACTATGTGGGCGCCCGCAAGATGGGGATCAACATCTTCAAGGGCAAGGTCGGCGGCGTGGAAATGCTGCCCGACGACAAGCTCCGGGTTCTGGCCTATGACATTGAGAGCGGAACTCCTCTGGAATACGAGTCCGATCTGGTCGTTCTGGCCACAGCCATCGAAAGTAATCCCGATGCAAGAAAGGTGGCGCAGGTGACGGGTCTGCAGTTCTGCGGGGCCCACTTTTTCCGTGAGCTGCATCCCAAGCTCGGTCCGGTGGAGACTTCCGTGGAAGGGTTGTTCGTTGCCGGTTGCTGTCAGGGACCCAAGGACATCCCGGATACGGTTTCCCAGGCCAAGGGCGCAGCCGCTGCGGCAGCGGTACCGCTGGCCCAGGGCAGGGTGAAGATCGAACCCATCATTTCCGAAGTTCATCCTGAAAAATGCAGCGGGTGCGGCATCTGCGTTCCTCTCTGTCCCTACGATGCCATCACCATGAAGCCCTATGGCGACCGTCCCAGGGCCCAGATCGATATCACCCAGTGTCACGGGTGCGGGGTGTGTACGGCGGCCTGTCCGTCAGGCGCCATTGTCCTGCACGGCTATACCGAGGATCAGATATTCTCGCAGATCGCGGCACTCACCGCCTAGAGGAGATCATTCATGCCTGCCATCAAGATAGATCAAGACAAGATCAAGGAAGCCGTCCAGACCATCGTGGATCTGGGAGGAGACGGCATCAGGAATTGCGTCCAGTGCGGGGCCTGCTCCGCTGTATGTCCCGGGGTCAAGGCCGGATTTCCGGTTCTTTGCCGGTTACTTATCCGGAAGATCCTCAACGGCCAGCTGGAAGAGACCATCGAAGAGGTCTCCACTTGGGGGTGCCAGTCGTGCAATCGGTGCACCGAGGTCTGTCCGCAGGGTGTGCGCCCTCAGGAAGTGGTTTTCGCCTACCGGAGGTACCAGGCCGGTGAGCTGGCCCTGTCCGCCTCGGCCCTTGGGCCCCAGCTGAGCCTGTACGAGACCG
>CAYWJL010000065.1:0-8564 GCA_964458145.1 uncultured Desulfovibrionales bacterium
CGATCACCGCCACGTTGTGCTGCAGGGCCAGCACCTCGAGTTCGGCCAGCTTTCCCTTGCCAAGAATGTGCTTGGGATTGACCCGACCCACCCGCTGGACGATCCGTCCCACCACCTCGAGCCCGGCCGTATTGGCCAGATCAGCGAGTTCCGCGAGACGTGCCTCCTGAATGGGCTTGGTGTCCGTGCCCACGCTGACAAGAAGAGCATTCCCCTCCCTGGCCTCGGTGTCGATGCGCTGACCCGTTCGGGCCAGTTCTTCCTCCAGAGATTCGGCCTTGGCCGTGAAATCCGTGTCCACCCGGTCCCAGGGCTGGCCGGGATGGATCATGTACGGAGTATCACCGGCGCCCGGCGGCAAAAGATGCGCCCAATGGAGCCGATGGGGCATGCTGTCCCGGACCGAAAGCACGGCAAAGGAATCCAGCCGCAAAAAGACCATGTCCATCAGATCTTCCTGGGTGATGGCCGCATCCCCGAACCGGGTCAGCAGAAATCTGACCCCGCGAAGCCGCCCGGAACTGGTTCGGAATCCCGAGAGTTCCGGAATGAGCATGGTGTCGTGCTCCCCGATGACAACCATGGCCGGTCGCCCCTTCCGATCGATGACAAGACCGATCTGCCGGGAGATATCTTCGCTCAGCATGGCCAGTTCCCGGGCCTGTTCCAGGGAATATCCTCCCATGGCCGGAAACCGCCTGTTGTACAACCGGGTCAGCCGCTTGATCTGACCGGGCTTGAGTCCCGTCAGATTTCCCTTGAGCTTGCTGGCTATAGGTCGTCCCTCCCCAGATAGTCGGCGATCATCCGGTCGTACTCGGAGATCATGGAAAAGGTCTTCACGGCCATGGTCCGCCGAAACGCAAGGGAGACCTTCATGTCATTGGAGGTGAGTTCTTCCATGAACCCGGGATAGTCGGCAATGTCCGGCAGCACGGTCATGGAGTGAAAATTCTTGGCCCCGGCCCGAAGCAGGGTGGGTCCGCCGATGTCGATCTGTTCCACGGCTGCCTTGAGATCCATGGCCTGGGAAACCGCCTGGGCGAAATTGTAGAGATTGACGCAGATAAGATCGAAGGTGGCGATCTTCTTCTCCTTAAGGGTGGCCAGATGATCGGGATTGTCCTTGTCCGCCAGCACGCCGCCGTGAATGTGGGGGTGCAGGGTCTTGACCCGACCGCCCATGATCTCGGGGAACCCGGTCACGTCACTGACCGAGGTGACCGGCAGACCGGCATCGGCCAGCATCTTCCGGGTCCCGCCCGTTGAAACCAGTTCGACACCGTTATCCACCAGAAACCGGGCCAGCTCGGGAAGCCCGCTTTTGTCCGTCACGCTGAGAAGTGCTCTCTTGATGGGTAAAAATTCCATGTATTCCTCGCTTGCTGGTCAAAGATGTTGTGTGCGCTTGAGTAAGACCACTGATCATGCGGGTCTCTGCCAGAATCACCGCCAATATGCAACCCGCCCCGGAAACGACAATCCCACCCCGCGTGATCACGAGGTGGGATTACACATCAAATCGATGGTCCGAGGGGACGTATCCGTTCCTATGCGCCATCCTCGAGCTGATCGAGCATGTCCCGGGCATCCTTGTGACCGGGTTCGGCCTCGAGGATGGTTTCAAGCTGCGTCCTGGCGTCATCCGTGCTGCCCATGGCCAGCAGGCACCCGGCCAGGGAATATCTGACCTCGTGCTTGTTCGGGTCGAGGGAAAGATAGGTCTCCAGAAAGGGAACAGCGTCCGCAAGCCTGTTGGCGGTATGCCCGAGCTGCACCATGCCAAAAATGGAGATCATATTTTCGGGATTCTTTTCCAGCGACTGGGCAAAAAGATCGAAGGCCCGGTCCTTGTCGCCGGTTTCCATCTCGATGAGTCCCATGCCCGCCAGGGCCTTGTCTCCGGGTTCGATGGACGCCGCCTTCTTGTACATCTCCATGGCCGAGGTCAGTTCACCCTGCTGCACGGCAATGGTGGCCAGTCCCAGATAGGGATCGGGGTGGATGCCGTTGCTCTCGGCCGCCTTTTCATAATAATCTCTCGCCTTGTCCAATTCACCCATGAACAAATAACATTCCCCGAGTTCCTTGTTGATCTCGTAATCCAGATGGCTGCTCATTGTTTTCTCCTCCTGATTGCTTGTATACGCTCGCCCTTTACATATGACAATAGTGTCGGAACCTCCATCCCGGCCTGCCCGCATCTTCCTGGCAATCCGGACATGAGTTCCACATCGTCCTTATCGGGGAACCTCATTGCCGGAGGGTCGATCATGCATACCGGTCGGCTTTCTTGAAGCACAGTTCATGCCAAAAGAATGTTCCAGAAGACACCTCCCGGAGCATCATATTTTTTATCACTGTATATCAGTATGTTAAAAACTAAAAAATCAAGACGAGCATTCTGGAACGAAGGTTGCTTAACCAAGAACAACAACGATTGCTTTTCTCGTAATCACACCACAGCAAACCAATCAACAACCTGTAATACAAGACTTTTCGAGAAAGAGCGCTATGAAATCTCTCTTTGCCCAGCACATGAATCTGACGGAAAAGGTCCTCGACCTGAGGCTGGAACGTCAAAATCTCGTCGCCTCAAATATCGCCAACATCGACACTCCCGGCTACAAAGAACGACGGATCGAGTTCGAGAAACAGCTTCAGGACGCCCTGCAGACAGATGGCAAGGGACGGATGGCCAGAACGGCATCAGGCCACATTCCCACAACATTCGATCTTGAATCCTGCGAGGGAACTCTGATCAAAGATAGCGGCGCCCAGGTTGTCCAGGGCAAGGACAGCGTGGATCTGGACAAGGAAATGTCCGTCATGGCCAAGAACACCCTTTTGTACAACGCCATGGCAACGGTGCTCAAAAAAAGTTTCGAAGGGCTGCAAACCACCATTCAGGAGGCCAGTAGATAATGGATTTCATGACCGCCATAGACATCGGAGCATCCGGGCTCACTGCTGAACGGACCCATCTCAACGTGGTTTCCATGAACCTTGCCAACGCCAACACCACCAAGGGCGCTGACGGTCTGCCCTACCGACGCAAGCAGATCACGTTCAAGGCAGTGCCTCCGGAACAATCCTTTGACAGCCAGATGCAAAACGCCCTGAACCGGGAACTCAGGGGGGTCGAAGTGGAGTCCATCACGAACGATCCCCGGCCGTTCAAGCGGGTCTACGATCCCGGGCACCCCGATGCCGGCAAGGACGGGTATGTCAATTATCCGGACATCAACGTGGTCCAGGAGATGGCCTCCATGATGACCATCATGCGCAGTTACGAGGCCTGCGCCTCGTCCATATCCACCACAAAGACCATGTTCAACAAGGCCCTGGAACTGGGCAAGTAAGGAGAAAGGTTCATGGCGATAAATCCTATGGCTCTCGCAGCCTATACCAATCCCCTGACCAACGGCACCCAGGCACCCGGCGCGGCCAAGAACCCCCTGGCCGGCGCGGGTAACTCCCAGTCATTCGCCAATACCATCAAGGACTCCCTGGAGAAGGTCAACGACCTGCAGGAAAACAAAGATTCCATGATCAAATCATTTGCCACCGGCGAGAAGCAGAACGTTCACGAGCTGATGGTCTCCCTGCAGAAGGCGGGCATGGCCATGCGCATGACCTCGGCCGTACGCAGCAAGGTCCTGGAAGGGTACAAGGAACTCATGAAGATGCAGTTCTAGTTCCTGCCTGACGAGATACCACGATACTTCACCCATCATCCTGCAACCGGGTTCAGACTATGCATCCTCTCGCTCAAAAGACATTTTCCAAGGTCTCCTCGTTCTGGTCGGCAAGTTCCATGGCCCAACGGATTCTTGTCATCGGCCTGTGCGTCAGTGTCATTGCCGTCTTTTTGCTGATGCTCTTCTGGTTCAACCAGACATCCTACAAGGTCCTGTATTCCAACCTCTACCAGGAAGATGCCTCCCGCGTGGTCGCCTTTCTGGAAAAGGAAAAAATCGACTACAAGATCGAGGGGAATGGCTCCACCATCATGGTTCCCGAAAACAAGGTCTACAACCTGCGACTGGCCCTTGCCGGTGCCGGGGCCCTTCACGGTCAGGGCGTCGGGTTCGAACTTTTTGACACGACCCAGATCGGACAGACCGACTTCATCCAGCACATCAACTACCAGCGGGCCCTGCAGGGCGAACTGGCCAGAACCATTGCCGAGTATCCGGACATCACCTCGGCCAGGGTCCACCTGGTCATTCCGGACAAGAGCCTGTTCATCGAAGAGCAGGCCCCCACCTCCGCATCGGTCGTCCTGAAGATGAATACCTCCAGCAACCTTTCCCAGCAGGAAATCCAAAGTATCGTCAACCTGGTGGCCACAGGTGTCGAGGGAATGACCGACGAGCACATCACCATTTCCACGACCAAGGGCCGGGTCCTCTATCAGCCCCGGAGCGAAGAAGGGGTCGGCATGACCAGCACCCAGTTCGAGTACCAGCAGAACATGCAACGCAATCTGGAACGCCGCATCGAACAATTGCTCTCACCCATTGTCGGCCAGGGCAGGGTCATCGCACGGGTCACGGCGGATCTGGATTTCAGCCGGACCAATACCCATGAGGAACTCTACGATCCCGAAAGCGCGGTGATCCGCAGCGAACAGCGCAGCGAAGAAGAGAGCGCCGGCAACTCAAAATCCGAACAGGGATCTCCCGATGCCCAGTACCAGACCGCCAATGAGGGGTCAGCGGGAACATCCCAGTCATCATCCAGAACCACGTCGACCACCAATTTCGAGATCAACAAGGTGGACAAGCATACCGTGTCCTCGCTAGGAAAGATCGATCGGTTGAGTGTGGCCGTCATCGTGGACGGTACCTACCAGAAGAACGAAAAGGGCGAGTACTCCTATCAGCCTCTGCCCGAGGCGCAGATGACCCGTATCCGCAGTCTGGTCGAAAAGGCCGTGGGATTCGACGCGGCCCGGGCCGACTCCGTCGAGGTGTCCAATATCTCCTTCGGCACTCCCGAAGCCGAACCCCTGCCCACCATCAGCGATACCGTATCCACCTACTTCAAGCTGATCGGCAAGCCTCTGCTCAACGGTCTTCTGGTCCTTCTCTTCCTCCTGCTCATCGTCAGACCGGTGATCATGACCATCATCAAGCCCAAGGTTTCCACCCAGGAAATGCCTGTTTCCGAAGAATTGCCCCAGGGCGAGGAACGCATGGCACTGGCCGAGGGCATCGATGACGAGGTCATGCAGGATCTCGAAGATCAGGCCAAGATCCACGATGCCAAGGCCTACGCAGCCCAGCTGGTCGACCAGAATCTGGATCAGGCCGTGCTGGTCATCAAGAAATGGGTTACCAAGGGAGGTTGATCCGTGGCGAATTTGGACAATGCAGCAGCCCTGGATGGTTCGCAAAAGGCGGCCATCCTTCTGCTGGCCCTGGGCAAGAATCTGGCGGCAACGATCTTCAAGCACCTCGAGCGTGAGGAGATCACGGCCATTTCCAAGGCCATGGTGGAAATGGATACCATTTCCAAGGAAATGGCCCAGGAGGTCCTGAAGGAATTCAACGAGACCATGATCATCCAGAAGGACATGCTCGTTGCCGGACCCAAGCAGGTCAAGAAGATGCTCACGGAAAACCTGGATGCGGACACGGCCAAGTACGTGCTCGACTCCCTGGACCTGGACCTGGGCAGAACCCCGTTCAAGGAGCTGCACAATGTCAGCCCCAAAATCCTCTCCCAGATCCTGCGCAACGAACATCCCCAGACCCTGGCCCTTATCGCGGGGCACCTGCCCCCGGACAACGCGGCCGAACTTTTGCAGAACCTGGGTGCCGGCGTCAGATCCGAGGTGATGATGCGGCTTGCCAAGCTCGAGGCCGTGCCCGAGGACATGCTCATGGAAGTGGACAAGGTTCTCCAGAATCAGCTCATCGCCATCGGCGGCAAGGAAGGCAAGCACGTGGGCGGTGTCCAGGCCGTTGCCGAAATCCTGAACGCCATCGACCACAGCACCGAGGAAGAGATCCTCACCGAGATCGAAGAGGACTCCACCAACCTGGCCGACGAAATCAGGCAGCTCATGTTCGTGTTCGAGGACGCCACCGCTCTGGACAACCGGGCCGTCCGCGCAGTGCTCACGGAGCTCAGCAACGTGGAACTGGGGCTGGACATGACGACCGCTTCCGAAGAGCTCAAGACCAAATTCTTCAGCAACATGTCCGAGCGGGCCGCCACCATGATCCAGGAAGACCTGGAAATCATGGGCCCGGTCAAGCTCTCGGATGTGGAATCTGCCCAGCAGAGTATCGTCAAGACCATCAGACGTCTGGAAGCCGAAGGACGCATCGTGGTCGCGGGCAAGGGAGGAGGCGAGGTCCTTGTCTAGCGAGCGCAAACCGTTCAGGGCAGGTCGCATCTTCATGGGACTCAATTCCCGGGGTGCCGACCCTCTTTCTCCGTTGCGGGAAGCCACCAGGCCCTCGCCGGAGAAAGAAGAGGAATACATGGAGCGGGTCAGGACCAAGGCGCAGCATGCCGCCCGGGAAATCATCGCCAAGGCCATGGCCGAGGCCGAAGCCATCAAACATGAAGCCCATAATCTTGGCTATGAACAGGGCATGGCAACGGCGTCCCAGGAACTGGATCACTATCGTCAGACACTTTCCCAAAAACTGGGCGATCTCATCAAAGGGTTGCGGGCTGAAAAGGATACCCTCAGAGCGAGGCAATGCAAGGATATGGCCCTCTTGCTCAAGGCAGCCCTTGAAAAGGTGCTGGCCGCGGAACTGGAGGCCGACAGGACCCGGATTCTGGAACATCTTCTGGACGAGGCCCTGGTGCGGATCGACTCGCGGGAATGCGTGACCATCTCCTGCTCTCCCGAGGACAAATCCTTTCTGGACGAGTTGCTGACCCAAACAGGCCAGAAATTTCCCGACCTTGAAAAATGGGTCATCAAAGCTTCCCCGACCATGGAAAAAGGCGGTCTGAAAATCGAAAGCTGTAACGGCATGGTGGATAACTCCATCGCCTCCAGGTACGCCCTGGTCCGGGAGATCATCGAGCAGATCAGTTTGGAGGACGAACAGTGAGTCTCTCTCCCAAGGCGGCCATGAACCTTCTTGACGACCTCACCCCGGTCCAGTCCTACGGCAAGGTGAGCAAGGTCGTGGGACTCGTTGCCGAAGGGCACGGGATCAAGGCCCCATTGGGTTCCATATGCCAGCTGCTTCCGGATCAGGCCGACGGGGCCGCGTGCATCAATGCCGAAGTGGTCGGCTTCCGGGAAGGATCGGTCCTGTTCATGCCCTTTGACGACATGCGAGGGATCAAACCGGGAAGTCTCATCAGAAACGCATCCACGCCCCCGCTCTTTCCCGTGGGCAACCGTTATCTGGGTCATGCCCTGGACGCCTTCGGCCATCCCCTGGACAAATCCCTCCACATCACCCCTTCCCGGTTCAATCCGCTGTACACAACAGCTCCCAACCCCCTGGAACGCCCCAGAATCACCGAACCGCTGGACGTTGGGGTTCGGGCCATCAACTCCCTGCTGACCATGGGCAAGGGCCAGCGTGTCGGCATCATGGCCGGTTCCGGCGTGGGCAAGAGCACCCTCATGGGCATGATCGCCCGGTACACCGAAGCGGACATCAATGTCATCGCCCTTATCGGCGAACGCGGTCGTGAAGTACGCGAATTCATCGAAAAGGATCTCGGTCCCGAAGGCATGGCCCGGTCGGTTCTGGTCATCGCCACATCCGACCAGGGACCTCTCGTGAGAATGCGGGCGGCCTATGCGGCGACAGCCGTGGCCGAATTCTTCCGGGACCAGGGCAAGGACGTCATCCTGATGATGGACTCTGTCACCCGTTTTGCCATGGCAGCCCGCGAGGTGGGTCTCGCAGCGGGTGAACCCCCGACCACACGGGGATACACGCCCACGGTCTTCTCCCACCTGCCCAAACTTCTGGAACGGGCCGGCAAGAACCAACACGGCAGCATTACCGGCATCTATACGGTCCTGGTGGAAGGGGACGATTTCAACGAGCCCATTGCCGATTCGGTCCGGTCCATCCTGGACGGCCACATCGTCCTCACCCGGGAACTGGCCGATCAGGGTCACTACCCGTGCATCGACATCCTCAAAAGCGTCAGCCGTCTGCGCTCCGACGTCACCCCCAAAGACATCATCGCTTCAGGCCAGAACCTCATCCGCCACCTGGCCACCTACAACAAGGTCGAGGACATGGTGAACATCGGGGCCTATGCCAAGGGCAGCAACCCGGACATCGACGCGGCCCTGACCATGATCGATCCCATCCGCACCTTCCTCCAGCAGCCCGTCGCCGAAAAAGCGACCATGCAGCAGAGTTTCCAGACCCTCAAGAAACTCATGGCCGCCAAGTCCTCCTGAGCGGGCCACCTTCCTTGTTGGTGCGATCCATGCGGCGTCCAGCATGACCGCCAGAACTCCGATACATCACTGTCGCGTCCTCAAAACGAGTTGCGCTTTTCCAACCGAATCGTGCCTTGTGCCGTCATCCCGGCGCAGGCCGGGATCTTGAGGG
>CAYWJL010000066.1:0-8485 GCA_964458145.1 uncultured Desulfovibrionales bacterium
ACAGACGAGGAATGTGGGTGAACACATGGGCATACCAAAGGTTGCCTGCATCCTTAAACCAACACATGTTTCACATGGAACATCCCGCGACCCAACACGCTCTCAGACCTCCGAATCAGGACCGAATTGTCACGTATCTGGATAGATTATCTGATGATCCGCCCAATTCACTCCTTCTGGAAGGCGGGGACGCTGCAACGCGTTTTGCCCTGGCCCTCTACTGGACCGCATTGCTCAACTGCCCGGCAGGGCGACCACCCTGCTCCCGCTGCCCGACGTGTCTGCAAATAGAAGAGCTGGTTTTCAGGGACATGAAACTTCTGGACGGCCGGGAGGGGCAGATTCTCATCGACGATGTCCGTAAGGTCCGGGCGCTCATGGGCCAATCGCCCCACGGCGCGGGCAAGCGGGTGATCATCCTGGCCGAGGCCCAGAGCATGGACGCCCCGGCCGCCAACGTTCTGCTCAAGTCCATGGAAGAACCGGGACCCGGCAATGTTTTTGTTCTCCTGGCACCGCAGCGGGGAACCCTGCTTCCCACCCTGGTCTCCCGGAGTTTCGTACTCACCCTGCCCTGGCAGAAAAACTCGGAAGTGACGGAAGAAATCCAGGAGTGGGAACAGGCCTTGCTTCGTTTCCTGGATACGGGTCAGGGCTGGTTCGTCCGAACAGGGAAGAAGAACTGCATGGATGGCAATCTGGCCAAGAAAATGCTTCTTCATTGGCAACGGGGCGTGGTTCTCTATTCTAAGGGAGAGGACACGACTCTTCTGGGTCGGTACCTGAAGGGTAGAAAGGGGTCCCTTCCCTTTGACAAACTGGAAAACGTCCTTGCCCACGGGCTTGCCAGCCTGGACAAACGGGTCAATCCCGCTTTGGTCATGGACTGGGTCGCGGTCCGGTTCTGGAAAACGATTCAGGGCAAGGGATGACCCCATGCAGACTGCTCAACCAACCATGCACCGGCTCGTGCCGATCATGACAACCATACGGGTGAACATATGATCACCGACCACGATATCTATCTTTTCAAACAGGGACGCCACTACCGCCTCTACGAGAAGCTCGGGGCGCATTGCATGACACAAAACGGGCAACAAGGGACCTGGTTTTCGGTGTGGGCGCCCAACTCCCGGTCCGCGCATGTCATCGGTACCTTCACCGACTGGGACCCAGAAGCCTCTCCCCTCACGGCGCGTCAGGACGGGTCCGGCATCTGGGAGGGATTCGTGCCCGGAGCCGAGGTCGGGCAGGAATACAAGTTCCGGTTGGAGCAGGGAAACGGGGGCGGGATTGCTGAAAAGGGAGATCCTTTTGCCGTGTACTGGGAACGGGCTCCGCGTACGGCATCTCGGATATGGGACCTTGAATATTCCTGGCAGGATGCAGCATGGATGGATACGCGCAGGGACAAAAACGGTTTGCAAAGCCCCCTGTCCATCTATGAAGTCCATCTGGGTTCGTGGAAACGGAGCCCGGACGATCCCGACAACTATCTCGATTACAGGGCAATGGCCCATCTTCTGGTCGAACACGTGAAGACCATGGGCTTCACCCACGTGGAGATCATGCCCATCATGGAGCATCCTTTCTACGGGTCCTGGGGATACCAGACCGTGGGCTATTTCGCACCCACCAGCAGGTACGGCACGCCCCAGGACTTCATGTATCTCATCGATCACCTCCATCAAAACGGCATCGGGGTCATCCTGGACTGGGTGCCCTCCCACTTCCCAACGGACGCCCACGGTCTCTCCCGTTTCGACGGAACCCACCTCTTCGAACATGAAGACACCCGCAAGGGGTTTCATCCGGACTGGAACAGCTCCATCTTCAATTACGGCCGGTACGAGGTGCAGGCCTATCTCATCAGCAGCGCCCTGTTCTGGCTGGAAAAATATCATGTGGACGGGCTGCGCGTGGATGCGGTGGCCTCCATGATCTATCTGGATTATTCCCGCAACGACGGGGAATGGATTCCCAACCAGTATGGCGGGAATGAAAATCTGGAAGCCCTGGATTTTCTGCGCCGCTTGAACACGGCCGTGTACGAGAACCATCCCGACGTGCAGACCATGGCCGAGGAGTCCACGTCATGGCCCATGGTTTCCAGGCCGGTGTATCTGGGCGGGCTGGGTTTCGGCATGAAGTGGAACATGGGGTGGATGAACGATACCCTGAGGTACATGGCCCGGGAACCGGTCTATAGAAAATTCCACCACGACGAGCTCACCTTCGGGATCTGGTACGCGTACACGGAAAACTTCGTCCTCCCCCTTTCCCATGATGAAGTCGTGCATCTCAAAGGCTCCCTCCTGGACAAGATGCCCGGGGACGTCTGGCAGAAGATGGCCAATCTGCGTCTTTTGTACGGGTACATGACCGGACAGCCCGGCAAGAAACTCCTGTTCATGGGGGGAGAGTTCGGCCAATGGCGCGAATGGGATCATCAGGCCTCTCTGGACTGGCATCTGCTGGACGATCCGGGGCATCAGGGGATCAGTGACTGGGTGCGGGATCTGAACCATGCCTACACCCATGAAAAGGCCCTGCATGCCGGTGACTATGATCAGGACGGGTTTGCCTGGGAGGATTGTCACGATTCGGATCAGAGCGTGCTGACCTTCTTTCGCAAGCATGACGACGAGGTCATTCTCGTGGCCTGCAACTTTACGCCGGTTCCCCGCTACGGATACCGGGTGGGTCTGCCCCATGGAGGAACCTGGCTGGAGATTCTGAACAGCGATTCGAGCGGTTACGGAGGAAGCGGCGTGGGCAATGAAGGTGCTGTGGCAACGAGGGATGTGTCCTGGCATGATCTGCCGTTCATGGCTGAACTGACCCTGCCTCCCCTGGGCGTTGTGTTTTTCAAACCCGCTGACCGAAAGTGAGGTTCGATCCCATGATGCAACGGGCCGGCGGCGTCTTGCTGCACATCACCTCCCTGCCTTCCAGGTACGGCATCGGGGACATGGGACCCGGCGCCCATGCGTTCGCGGATTTTCTGGTCCGTGCAGGACAGACCTACTGGCAGCTCCTGCCCCTGACACCCACCAACAGCGGTACGGGTAATTCTCCGTACAACGCGTATTCGGCATTTGCAGGAAACTATCTGCTCATCAGCCCCGATCTTCTGGAAGACCGGGGATATCTGAGTCCCGAGAACCTTCGGGAGGTTCCCGCCTTCCCGGATGATCGGGTGGACTATGCCCGGGTGGCGGCCTGGAAAGAACGACTTTTGAACATTGCCTTTGAAAATGGTCTTTCCTGGCTCCCCGGACGACCGGAGTATCAGGAGTTCAAGGCAAGCAACGCCTGGTGGCTGGAAGATTATGCCTTGTTCGCTTCCCTGAAACGGCATTTCGACGGTCTGCCCTGGTATTACTGGCCCAGGGATATCAGATTCAGGCATCCGGCAGCCCTTGCAGAATGGCGGGAACGGCTCAATATGGAGGTGGAGCGGGAACGGTTCAAACAATTCGTGTTTTTCGAACAATGGCACGACCTTCGAACTCACTGCGCCCATAACCATATCACATTGTTCGGAGATATGCCCATCTACGTCAGCCTGGACAGCTGCGATGTGTGGGCCCATCCCGAACTCTTCGAGCTGGATGCCAACCTCCTGCCCATTCACGTTGCCGGTGCTCCACCGGACTATTTCAGCAAAAAGGGACAGTTATGGGGCAATCCCGTGTACGACTGGGAACGCATGGCTGCAAACGGTTTTGCCTGGTGGATCGATCGGTTGCGGCACAACGGCACGTTGTACGATACGGTACGGCTGGATCACTTCCGGGGATTTGCCGCGTTCTGGCAGGTACCTGCGTGTTCCAAGACCGCCCGAAACGGGGTGTGGCGTCCCTGTCCCGGAAGGGAACTCTTCGAACTGGTGCGGGAAAGACTCCCGGAACTGGACATCATTGCCGAGGATCTCGGGCATATCACCGACGATGTCAGGGAACTCATGGCGCATTTCAACTTTCCGGGCATGAAGATTCTCCAATTCGCCTTTGGGGACGACCTGCCGAAGAACCCCTACATCCCTCACAATGTCGGCACAAACAGCGTCATCTATACGGGAACCCACGATAACAACACCCTCAAGGGGTGGTACGAAAACGACCTCTCCCCCCACGAAAGGAAACTGGTGGCCGAATACCTGGGCACGGACCGCGACTATCATGTCCTGCATTGGGCCATGATCCGTGCGGCCATGATGTCCACGGCCGATCTGTGCATCCTGCCCCTGCAGGACATTCTGGAACTGGGAAGCGAGGCGCGGATGAACACGCCCTCGAAAAGGGATGGGAATTGGGCCTGGCGGGTGACTCAGGATAGCTTGACCAGGGATCTGGCGAAAAAAATGGCCCGCTGGACGTGGCTCTATGGACGGGAGGGAAGCAGAGAGGACCGGGAAAAGCGCAGATAGGAATCGGTATCAGGAAAGCATATACGACCTGGCGATCAAATACATGTCGTCGTAGGAGACCTGCCGGGTCAGGGCCACGGCCAGTTCGGTGGACATATCCATTTTGAGTTCGGTTTCTTCCAGAATCTCGCGTCGTTGCAGATTGAGGCGGTACTTGATGAAATCCTTGTCAAAACCGTCCTTGATCAGGGTCATTCCCTCGCTGAAATAGTTGCAGCGGACAAACTGCAGAAAGGGTTCGACGCCTCCTGGGCCTTTGCGACGGACGAGCATGCAATAGACCACCAGCACGATGAGCATGGCTTCGGGCTTCATGCGGATGTGCAGGGTCATGAACTTGCGGTGATTGAACGAACCATTGTCCAGATTGGCGATGATCAGCTGGGCGACTTCAAAGACCTGCTTTTCGAAGACCGGCGAGATGGGAAATTTGGAGAGAAACCGGACCATGATTTTTTGAGGATTTTCATTGTCCGAAATACCCAGGATGGCAATGACGATAAGGACGAATTTCCGTTGCAGATCAGCGAGGATGACCTCTTTTTTGACCCTGGCGAAACGGCGGATAGAATCCGCATCCAGGGATGAGGTGCATAATTCGAGAAGATGGCGAACATAGATCTCCTTGGTGTGTGAGGCTTCGGTACCCAGGAGACCCGATTTTTTCTTTTCCAGAAGAACCTTTTTGAGGGAAAGCCAATAGGCTGCCACGCCTTCCAGCGGCATATCGACCATGTCGAATTCCGCTGGAAGTTTTCTGTTTTCCCGGGTTCTGGCATCGAGGAGCAATGCTCTGACACGGGCATTGATATCACGCGTTTCTTGCATGAGGGGGCGTGGTTACGGTCAGTGATGATGAGCGGGTCCGGATGCCCGGCTCTCGTACGACGTGCCGGCTGAGGGAGCTCCCGGTAATCCTGGTGATGCGCCGCACTTACTCGAAACAGAATTCTACTACGAAATTCCCGAATTCGGTCTCAAAAGGAATGGCTACGACCGCAGCTCTGGTCATGTGGCTGATCATGTGGTTGTCGCCCATGATCACCGACGGCGTCGATCCCTGGAGCTTGAGGCCCATATCCGAGAGCCCCAGGCGGGCGTGGCCGGATATCATGTTCGAGATCTCACCCACTGCATCCTGAACATCGTTCAGAATGTCCTCGACATCATCCCCAAGCATCCGTTTGACGAGCTGGATCGCACAGGATTTGGAAAAGGAGATGGCAAAGGTGCCGTTCTTGTCACCGGTGATCCCGATGATGGAGGAGACATCCCCTTTGGCCGCCTTCTCTTTCTTGACATACGGGGTTCCCGGCTTGGATTCCAGCATGGCCATGGTGGACAGAATGTTCTGGGTGGCATTGATGAAAGGTTTGGCAATCTCTACATCGGTCATCCGGCTCTCCTGATTCAAATCGTTGGTGGTGATGATGGCTTAACATTTTGAAACTATTCGGGGCAGCTATTGCTGTTCCAATTTTGAACAACACCTATTGGATATTGGAGGATTTCAGAAGGATAAAAAACGAAAGATCCAAACGCTGACCACCTGCAATACACCAAATCTCTCAAATCTCACAAATCTCTCAAATCTCTGAAATTTCTAAAATTTCTAAAATTCCATCATATCACATGGGCATCAAATCGATGTTCCTGACTCCCATGGCATTGTACAACGCGGCCAGAGCCTGCTGGTAATCGGCCAGGGCCTGTGTCTTGTCGGCCTCGGCCCGGGTGACATTGGCCTGGGCATCGAGGACATCCGTGTTCGTCCCCACCTGGGCCTCATATCTCGCCGTGGCCATGCGGTAGCTTTCTTTGGCCGAAACCAGGGCCTTTTTGGTTACGCCGATACGCTCGGCAGTCTCCTTGAGGGTGTCAAAGGAGGATTTGACCTGGAAGGATATCTCGTTGGTCAGATTTTTGTAATCCTGCTGCAGCGCGGCGATTTTTTCCTTGGCCTGCTTCCAGGTATGGTAGTTGGTGCCGGATTCGAAAAAACGGTAGGAAACGGTTACCTGAGCCGTCCAGTAGTCGTTGTCTCTTTCAGCGAGGTACTCGTTACCATAGGCGTTGGGAGAATCACCATGGGAATAGTAATCGATGTCCGCGCCTACCTGAGGATAAAACCCCCCGGCAATCTCCTGGGATTCTTTTTCCGCCACGGCAATGCTTTGGGAGGCGACTTTCATGTCCGGCCGATGTTTGCGGGAAGCGTCCAGGCAATGTTGTAAATCACGGGTAAAGGGTATGAAGTCCAACTCGCCGACATACTCGACGTCTTTTGTGACGGGAATGTCCAGCAGCGTGTTCAGCCTGGAAACCTGAACCGTGACGGCGATCCGGGCAGCCAGGAGCTGCTGCTCGGCCCCGGCCACGTCGACTTCTGCCTGAAGCACGTCGAGTTTGGGACGTAAGCCTACTTCATAAAAGGCATTGATCACCTTGAGCTGGGACTCGAGTCGGGTCAGGGAATCTTCGGCGCTACGGACATTTTCCCGGGCCTGAAGAAGATTGAGAAACGTACTCTGGACAGTGAGGATGAAAGCCTGGGTGGCCTGTTCCAGACGAGCCGTGGCCACATCCCTGGTCAACCGTGATTTCTCCACATTGCTCAGAAGCCTGAATCCGGTGAACAGGGGCTGGTGCAGGTTGATATTGAGCAACCAGTCGTCTTGAGCCAGACCGGCAGAAGGGGTGTCGTGTTCCTGGCGAAGATACCGATAGTTGGCTGTCATGGAGGGGCCGAGTCCGCCCGTTGCCGCATCGATACCGTATTCGGCAGCCCGTATCTCCTTGCGCAGGGATTCCAGCTGAGGATTGTCCCGCAACCCCTTGGCAATGCACTGGTCCATGGTCAGGGTCAAAGGAGTCGCAGCGCTCACAGCGCAGGGCATACACACAAACAGCGCAATCACTGTCAGAAGTGAAGAGTACGAGAGTATGGGACGCATGATATCGCCTCCCTGAAGCAGGCGTTTTTGGCGTGGTAGCTCACAGGAAATGAGGTTTGAGACAGTAGTCACCATGTGGGATGACATCAGAACTCTTCTTCCAATTCAGTCAAAAAATCAAGGCATGCGACGCGATCAAAACGACGATTGCGGGGCATGCGGGCGGTATTCGCGTTTTAAGCCGATCCATTGCGCAGAAAAAGATTGAACTTTTCTCTGATAGGAGCTAGCAGGTGGGCTTTGTATACTGATTCCCAAAGCCCATTACCGTCAATCCGTTCCATTGAAGGAGGACGCCATGCTCTACACAGGACTCATTCTTCTCACAGGACTCTGTTCCCTCGGCCTCATTCTCTGGGCCCTGAGCAACGAACACGGCCACGTCGAGGAATAATCGTACTACCCACCATGCTTCCGTAGCTCAGCTGGATAGAGTGCCGGACTTCGAATCCGTGGGTCGCAGGTTCGAATCCTGCCGGGAGCACCACAAAAATCAAGGACTTAGGCTAAACAGCTTACGTCCTTTTTTTGTGAAAAGCCCTCCAGGGTACCACCAGGGTACCGTTTTCCAGATACAGGACAGTACCCGGGCGCCCACCCTCGCTCTGCCATTCCTCAATTCACTCGGGCCTGATCCGTCCAGCCTTTTCCAGCCTTGTTCCCCTGTATTCATTCAACCATGAAGGCCCCCCTACCCGTTCTTGTGATGCGCACGTATCCCCCTGATACATCGAAATTTTCCATTTTCAGCTTTGTGTCGCACATGCCTGTGATGCTAAAAGCACCAGCGATTCCATCGGGATATATAATCGAACAAGAGTAGGGCACAGGGGCTGAAAAGCCTGGCCCCATGCCCCCAAACCAACAACATTCCGGATACTATATAATGACACACAACGAACAACCTGGCCGCCTATATCTGGTCTCTGGCCGATCTCTTGCGCGGCGATTTCAAGCAAAGCCAGTACGGACGGGTCATCCTGCCCTTCACCCTGCTCCGGCGGCTGGAAGGCGTGCTGGAGGCGAGCAAGCCCGCTGTTCTGGCGGAATATGACACCATCCAGAAGATGAACCTGCCCGAAGAGACTCAGGAGAAGCT
>CAYWJL010000067.1:0-5099 GCA_964458145.1 uncultured Desulfovibrionales bacterium
AAAATCAAGAGATTGAAAGGGGGCATAACCATGAAGCAAAACGATACCCCCACAACCCGCGCCAGGCGGGAGGCCATGGTTGCGGATCAGATCGAGTCCCGGGGAGTCCGTGATCCCCTGGTTCTCGCTGCCATGCGGGAGGTCCCCAGGCATATGTTCATGCCGGCGGACATGAGCGGGATGGCCTATGAGGATTATCCCCTGCCCATCGGCTGGAATCAGACCATTTCCCAGCCCTTCATCGTCGCCTACATGACCCAGGCACTCAGGCTTTCAGGCGGAGAAACCGTTCTGGAGATAGGATGCGGCAGCGGCTACCAGGCAGCCGTTTTGAGCAGGATCGCAGGCAAGGTCTTTACGGTTGAACGCATCCCGGAACTGGCCCGCAAGGCAAAGGAGACCTTCCAGAAATTGGGGATCACCAACATCGAAGTCCGTATCGGTGACGGCACGCTGGGGTGGGAGGAAAGGGGACCCTTTGACGCCATCCTTGCCACAGCCTCGGGGCCGCAGATTCCCGCCCCCCTGTCAGAACAATTGGGCATGCAGGGCACCCTGGTCATGCCCGTGGGAAATCTTCGCAGTGGCCAGCAGATCGTCCGCCAGACCCGATTGTCCAGAGAAGGATTCAGGACAGACAATCTGCTGGCCGTGGCCTTCGTACCCCTGATCGGAGAATTCGGGTGGGAAGAAGAATAGATCAAATAAACGGTAGGGGCAGGCCCCCGTGCCTGCCCATCACCCCACGGAACAGGGATCTTCCACGTGCACGTGTGAGGCCTGGTGGGGGTCAACGTGGACGATCACATCCACCACCTCGGGGACCTGTTGAATGACACCTTTGCGCACATGTTCGGCAATGGCATGGCCGTCATTGACCGTCATGTTGCCGTCCACCACGATGTGCATGTCCGCAAAGATGGAACCGCTCTGGTAGCGGGTTCGTATCTTGTGGGCGTCGATAATCTGCGGGTGGGCCATGGCGATGTCCCGGATTCTGTCACAGATTTCCTTGGGGGCTCCCCAGTCCATGAGTTCTTTGAGTCCGGGCCAGATGATCCTTACTGCTGCCTGGGTGATGAGCAGGGCCACGAGCAGGGCACCGAGTTTGTCCAGCATGGTCCACGAGGGAATGAGAATGGCCCCGGCCACGGCCAGAAAGGCCGGGATGGAACTGATGGCGTCCAAACGGTGGTGCCAGGCATTGGCCAGCACCGCAGTGCTCTTGACTTCCCGCCCCCAGCGGGCAGACCAGCGATACAAAAGTTCATTGGCCAGCACGGACACGGCCGCCGCCAGAACCGCTATCCAGCCGGGCACCTTCTGGGTGGGGGATTTGATGGTGTTCAAGGCTTCCCAGCCAATGCCCAGAGCAGCCCCGAGCAGAGCCAGGCCGATGAGGATGGTCACAAAAGTCTCGAACCGGCCGTGGCCGTAGGGATGTTCGGCATCGGGCGGCCTGGACCAGTAATGGGACCCTATCAGAACGGCGATGTCGGTCACGCAATCGGACAGGCTGTGCACCCCATCGGCCAGTACAGCCTGACTGGCCCCCAGATATCCGGCGATCCCCTTGAACAGGGCCAGACCCAGATTGACGAACAGGCCCACCCAGGTAACCCGGCGGATCTGACGGCTTCGCATGGTATCGGTATATTCCACGGCTCACCCAAAAACGGTTTCTTGTACCCGGGGTATGGGAGTATGCGTATGAACACGACAACAAGGAGTCGCTTGCCCCGGGGACACACACCCTTGAGATTCAGGAAAGATGCAGCAATGCACCTGCATCGAACAGGGCCACGAAGAGGGGGTACCGCATGCCCGGCCGAGGTCCGTTTGGTTGAGATGCGTATTCATTGACATCACACGTCTCTACGACAGGTCGCAACGAACCGCAATCGCACGAGTCGGATCACGCCTGTGCCAGGGAGCAGGTCACGGCAAATTTGTTCTTGAACAAGTACCTGGAACAAGTACCTGGAATAGAGTGGCCGGCCATGAGAACAAATCAGCTCTGGGGAGCAGGTACCTTGTAAAATGTGGCATGTCATTGCCTTTTTCCGTGAAACGGCCTATGCAGGTTCCAAGTCTCTTTTTCCAACGATCCAAGCCCGCCACCATGAGCGGGTGGATCACCAAACACGCAGGAGACACGGTTATGAGCGAACAGATTTCATTCACCCGGTTTGAAAACGAAGCACTTCCCATGTTCAGGATGAAAATCGGCAAGGCCGAATCCACCGCGGATGTCAGAAAATTCTTCTTCCAGACCCTGCGGGATCTCTTTGACAAGATCTTCGGCAATCAGGTTCGTTTCGAACGGGAGCATATCGTACTCATGCCCGGAGAAACACCCTGTTTCATGATCACGGAATCACTGACCTCCCAACCCGCCTTTGAAGAAGCCATGACCGATTCCGACCTGAACAGGGTTCTCGAACGCCTCGCCAAGAGCGCGGCCAACCGATATATCCATCTGGAAAAAAATCCCGAAAAGACCAATTCCAAGATCCGCGGATAGCCCATGAGAATCTGGAAAGATCCTTCACGGCCCTATGACGAGATCTGCGAGAAACTCCTGGGAGTGCGGGATCTCGTCGACTCCATGGGCCGTGAATGTGATCCATCCTCTTCCTTGACCATCGCTCTGCTCCTGAACACGCTGCATCAGATGGAGCAGATAGAACAGACCATCGATATGATCCTTGGTCACGATACAATGTGGGACTGTATCACCTGCGGCAGATCCTTTTCGCATCGTGGACAGCATGCCTCTTTGTTCGCACCCTGCTGTCCTCTGACCTCCGGCAGCATGGGTGAAACCCGAGGATCATCTTGACGCCGCCCACGTCTTCTGGAACCGTTCTCTCTTTGCAGACAAACCCTCGGAGCCTCCATGTCCCTTTCCAGACGCCGTTTTCTGCAGGCCATCGCCCTGACCGGCCTGGGCTCGGTCCTTCCCTCCACGGCAGAGGCCGTTGCCCAAGGCGAAGAACTGGCCACCCTCCTCGACATCCGCAAATGCATCGGATGCGGTGAATGCGTAACCGCCTGCCGTGAGGCCAACAGCCACAAGTTTCCCAAACCCATAAAGCCCTTCCCCAAAATGTACCCGGACCGGGTCAAGGTGGCCGACTGGTCGGACAGACAAGATGTGGACGACCGGCTCACCCCGTACAACTGGCTCTACATCCAGTACGCGGATGTCGCCTGGAAAGGAGAGGAATACGAGCTCACCATTCCCCGACGTTGTCTGCATTGCACCAACCCTCCCTGTGCCAACCTCTGCCCCTGGGGAGCGGCCCTCAAACAGGAAAACGGCATCGTCCGGATCGATGACGCAATCTGTCTGGGCGGGTCCAAATGCAAATCCGTCTGCCCCTGGCACATCCCGGAACGACAGACAGGTGTGGGGCTGTATCTGGATCTGGCTCCGTCCTTTGCCGGAAACGGAGTCATGTACAAATGCGACCGGTGTTATGACCGCATCGCACAGGGAGAAATCCCGGCATGTATCGAGGCCTGTCCCGAAGACGTCCAGACCATTGGTCCGCGCTCCGAAATTATTGCCATGGCCCATGCCCTGGCCAAGGAGACAAACGGGTTCATCTACGGCGAAACCGAAAACGGCGGGACCAATACATTGTATGTATCCCCGGTACCTTTCGAGGAGATCGACAAGGTCATCGACAAAGGGCCGGGCCGACCGGGATTCCAGCCCGCAGGCAATCCCATGGCCCCGGAAGACAAACTTCTGCGTGCCGTGCTCCTTGCCCCCATGGCCGGGGTGGCAGCCGGCGTTCTGCATACGGTCCGAGCGTTGAAACAGGACGACGACAAGGAGGACGGTCATGACAAGGATTGATTACCTGCCCCGGTGGGTTGTCCGCATCTATCACCTGACCGTATTCAGCCTTCTGTTCACCGGATTCGCCCAGATGCCCATCTTCAAACGGTACTATCTGGCCGATGTTCCGGGATTCGCCTGGACTGCGGATTATTATCTGAACCACCGCCTCCACTACATTCTGGCAGCCCTGCTTCTTGCCTTTTTCACCCATGTGATCATCGTCTACTTCACGGTGTGGACCGCGCGTTTCAAAATCACACCCACCGGATGGATCAGCGTCGGACTCTGGTCGGGAATCATTGTCACCGGGCTTATGCGCATGGGGAAAAACCAGCCAACAATTTATTTCAGTCCTGAAACAGTCATGTGGGTGGATTGGCTCCATCTCGGCCTCGTCGTCATCCTTGGACTCTTCAGCGCGGCAATGGCCCTCGGACACCGAAGGCTCCTTGCCCGACGCAGGCCGAAAACCTAACCGGAACAATAGAAGCAACCCAAAACCCACAAAAATCCCGGATCAAGTCCGGGATGACGTGTTTTTGTCTGTTTTCCGTCCTCGGCCCTCTATCCCGTAGGGGCACGGCGTGCCGTGCCCGGTTTTCTCGAGCCCCGGGAGGCTCGAGAAAACAATTTTTACCACAGAGACAGGTACCTACAACTCACCCCTTTTCACAACTTGAGATTTACGCCTTCATGACGTATGCACAACCATCTATACGGTATTTCATGGAGGAAACAGATTGATCCAATCCCTGCCCGAACCCAGACTTTTTGATGCCTGCCGAGTCCTTCTCGGCCCGGAGATCAACCTTTCCAGGGATTTTCTTTTCTATCTCCAATCGACAGGTGTCCAATCCGCCTACCGACGCAGGGCTCGAGAAACCCATCCGGACCTTCTGGATACGGACAGTCCGGTCATGGAAGCTCAGCGTACCCAAGAGTTCCGCAATGTCTCCGAGGCCTACGAGGTCTTGAAGGCGTTTCTCAAACAGCGGGATTCAGGGATCTGGAAGCCCACCGCCATTCAGACCGTCCAACAGCCACGGCCTCCCAAGCGTACCCGAGAATCCAGGCCACCTTCCCGCCGTCCGACCAGCACGTACTCACAAAGCAAGCCGCACAATATCCACGTTCCCCAACAGAAGATGTTCTTCGGGCTCTATCTGGTCCACCGGGGAATCATCTCCCATCAGGCTCTGGTCAAGGGGTTGGTCTGGCAGCGCAGGCAACGCCCCTTTGTGGGGGC
>CAYWJL010000067.1:5109-8485 GCA_964458145.1 uncultured Desulfovibrionales bacterium
AATGGGGGTGGCTCGATGCCGAAAAAGTCCAGGAAATCCTGGAGGACCGCTCACTTTCCGGTCGATTCGGTGAAAAGGCGGTTCTTCTGAATCTGCTCACTCCCTTTCAGGTCAAGACATTGCTGAGACATCAGCGCAACCAGCAGCAACGCCTGGGCATGTTTTTCGTCAAACAGGGATACATCACCCGCATCCAGCTCAATCACTTGCTCCGGGAATTCCGGGACCATAACCGCAGGGCCGCCAAGATCACTTTGTAGCCCAACCCCCTTTGAAACAATAACGTCCTTTTCCCGGTCCCCTTGCCCACAACCAATCATGTCTATTTTCTGGATCAAAATCCTTCTTGCCGTTTTTGCCGCTCACTTGTGCGTCTTTTTCTTTCTGTATATCAAGAAAAGGCAATCGCACCATCTCTTGACGTCTCTCACCTTTGGCCTGCTGGTCCTCTCCTTTTCCTGCCGGATCTGGGCTACCCATATCTCCCTTTTCGGACATGATCTCCATGTTCTGCTGCGCATCATGGCATGGATATCCACGACGTTTGTCGTGATCCTGACGGTCAATTCCATAAAAAAAGGGCGGACACACAGATCCGCCCCAACGAAAGAATATTCGTGAAGAAACCGGGCTATGTCCGCAATTCCTCAATCAGGGAATAAATCTGCCGGGCCAGGTCCTCGAGGGTGCTGACGGCTCCGTCGGCCAGTTGCATGTCGTCCACAGCACCCGATGCGATCTGATCTATTTCCATGACCGAGGTATTGATCTGTTCACTGGATTCCGACTGTTGCTCCGCTGCCGTTGCAATGTCCATCACAAGGCCGGATGTGGCTTCGGTCTTGTCCACGATTTCCTGAAGAGCGGCACCGGCTTCCTGAGCCAGGACAAAGGTTCGGTCGACAACCGAGGAAGCACCGGCCATCTCGGAGACCGCTTTCTTGGTACTGGATTGGATGGAATTCACGGTCTGGGCCACTTCACCGGTAGCGGAGATGGTCTTCTCGGCCAGTTTACGCACCTCGTCGGCCACGACCGCAAATCCTCGACCGGCATCTCCCGCTCTGGCCGCCTCGATGGCCGCATTCAGAGCCAGCAGATTGGTCTGGTCGGCGATATCACAGATAATGGACAAAACCTGCCCGATATTTTCGGCCTGCCTGCCCAAAGACTGAAGACTATCCTGCATCCCCTTGGATCGTCTGTTCATTTCAACAATGGCCTCGGACACATTGCCGACCACCTGAGCGCCCTTTCCGGCCATGGACCGGGCTGCGTCCGCGTACTCAGACGCGCTTCCCGCGTTGTTGGCAACTTCCCGCACCGATGCGGCCATCTCCTCCATGGCAGAGGCGGTTTCGGACACGCGTTTACTCTGGGAAACAGCACCATCGCTGACGTGCCGCACCTGCTGGCCCAGTTCCCGAGCAGATCCGCCAAGCAGGTCAACGACCTTTTCCAGTCGTGATGCCGCTTCGGCCAGACCTTCGCCCTTGGCGGATTCGGCTCGCAGACAGGCTGCCCGGGCATCTTCCGTGGCCATGCGTGCCTGCTCGAATCCCTCCTCAGCCTCACGCGTTTTCAACGTGGACACAGTGATGATTTCCTTGAGTTTGGCCACCATGATCCGCAGGGATTCAGCCAGATGCGTCAGCTCGTTGTCGCCGGACACATGGAGTTCCGTGTCGAGATCGCCGGCGGCAACAGCGTCGGCATAGCCCACAAGGCCACTGATAGTTTCGAGCAGATGTCGGGAAACCGACAGAAAACCGGCCACCACCAGGATACATACGACAGCAAACACTCCGTAGGTCGTCCGGGCCGATGAGACCAATGTATCATCCAGCTCGGTCGAGGATTCGTTCAATTGACTGCGAATGGCGTCCTGAATGACATCCAATTGAGACTGGACCTGCCTGGTGGCCAGAGCCAACCTCTTCTCGAAGGCCGATTGAGCTGACGTCAATGCACCCCAATTCCCTGCCCCTGCACTGATCACGTCAGGCAATTCGACAGTGACCCTTTGTATGAGGGCCTGCAGTTCTTTTTCCACATTTTTGACGAGTCGCTTCTCCTCCTTGGAATCCGCCGACATGACAAGCTGCCTCAGATAGTCTTCCATGAGCATCTTGTTCTCATCCAGCTTATAGGCCTGCTCTTCAGCAAGCTTGTCGGAATGCCGGTTGATCAATGCATGGTTGAGCGCGTTGCCGGCGGCCAGAACTAACCGCTGTTCCGCAATCATCAGGTTCTGCATGTTGATGTCCGCCCTGTAAATACTCATCATGCCCCTAGCGGACTCAGCGGTTGCCATTCGTCCGGCAAAGGCCCCCCGCAAGACCTCCATGCTCATTTCAACATTATCGGACATTTCTACCATGGCTGAGGACATGGTGGTGAATCGCTCGCCCCAAAGTCGAATGAGTTGATCCGACGTTTCAAGGTGTTCCGGCAATTCCTCGCTGATGACTTGAGACAGGAGCCTCACACTGTCGCTCAGCCCGGCATTGCCCTCAGCTATACCTCGAATCAGCTGTTTGAAAGACCCGTTCAATGCCTTGGTGAGGGCGGCAAGTTCCTTGATCTCTTTGTCCTGCAGCTGTTGGTCGTCCTTGGCAGCCAACAGCCCCTGGGCGGCAAGCATCAGCTGCAAGCTGTCCGTTCGCACCTTTTCAACGATCTCGTACTTGACCGTACTTGCTGATGTTTCCCCTATGGCTCGTTGCATGAGTGTGTTGCTACGCATAGTGCTAAACGCCAGCACCAGGAGTCCGACAACTATGGCCAGACCCATGGCAAGCATTTTGACTCTGAAGGTAAGGCGCATGACAGACTCTCCCTCACAATAAATGATAGTGTATGCCCTTGAAATAAATTACGAAGCCCATTGTTCCGGCATGCCCGGATTCCAACCGTTCATTCCGATGGCAATGGTTCTTCCATTTTTATATATTTCTTGACATGCAACTGTAACATTTCTTGCGACAAGTCAAGCATGCTTGTAAAATATCCCACTAATACAATTAGTTGAATAATCCTTCTTCAAATCCAAACGCTGCATTTCACATGAAGTCGCTTTCAGAACTCATCGATTTCGTTACAGATCTCGAGTCAGTCGATCACCCATGTTCTCCATGCATCCAGCATCGCACGTGGGGCCTTGTCGACAGAATAAGCATCTGCGCAAAAATATCTATCACATAATTACCCAAAACTCGTAGGGACCATTCAAGAATCGCCCGTTTTTGGAGCCCCTCGGGAGGGGCTGCAAAAACAATCTTCGGCATCCTGCATTTGTAACAGTTATTTTTGCGAAAGAGCGTACCTGCAGGTTGCTCAGCCCCCCTTTTTCGATTCTGCTCTCCATGGCCGGGAC
>CAYWJL010000068.1:0-6807 GCA_964458145.1 uncultured Desulfovibrionales bacterium
GAAGGTGCAGTTGCAGGGTGGAGTTCTTCCGGGGAGTCTGCCCTGAAAAATGGGTGTACAATGCATCGAGGTAGGGTCCGCCTTCCATTTCGATACCTGTGAAGTCGTCCCGGATGAGATGGTTGATCGTCGTCCGGCCGTGCAGGAAGGTTCCCCTGACCGTGACGGATTTCTGGTCTTCAAAGGCTGCAATGGTGTTCAGAAACGGTGTCAAACGCCTCACTGAAAGAATGTTTTGGAAGCGATACCTGGTGCTTGTGTGACTGTCGTAAACCTGCGAAGGGATCATGATATCCCCGAGACGGCCTATGGTGGCAGCGGATTTGCCCAGGATGAAGACCCCTCGCAATCCGGGGAAGCGTCGGCAGGCATGGGCCAGCAGATGCCCGGCAGCCAGTCCCAGGGGGTAATCCAGGTTGATGACCACGGCCCGGCTGCTGGCCAGGATTTCGGGATAGTGCAGACGGGCGTCGAGTCGGGCGGGATCAAGATGACTCAAGGTGATTTTCTGGGCCTCGAGCAGCGGATATTGATCAGGGCAGTGGCTGAACAATCCAGCGGATTGCACGCATCGTGCATTGGCGGCCCGGGCATGGGGGTTGTGTTTCAGGTAATGGCGAAGGCCGTAATAGAGCAGGTTCGTCGGATTCCGGTCCGGATCGCGTCGTGATTCAAGCCAGATATCCCAGAGGTTTTCGGGATTTTCGTGTTTGATGAAATCCAGCAATTCGGATTCATGACGTGTGACAAAGCCCGAGATCAGATTGGCCAGTCCGTGGGTGTTGCTCGAGACGATATAGACCGGCCTGTTCGCGGTATCATCCAGATCAAGACCCTTGGACGCCTTGTCCCACCATTGTCCGGCTCCTTTCTCGAAGCATCTTGTCTGCAGCGGCAGACGCTCCACGGTCACATCCAGGGGGCCTTGGCCCATGTCCGCAAATTTTCGATTCCACTCCCGATTCCAGACCCTGCTCAGGAGATCCCATGCATTGGAGGTCAGGCCCAAGGAGCGGCAGATGTCCCGGTCCGTATCCGATGCCTTGACCGATCCGTCTGCCAGACCAGGGCCCAGGCGGGAACGGTTCAGGAGTCGGTGCATCTTGTTCCATTCGATCTGAAAGGCACATATGCAGGGGATCAGGTCGTCCAGGTCGGTCATGCTGGTTAGGAAAACGGCCAGGGTGCCCTCGCCGTCATAATGGTATCTGCGTCGCCTGGCATCGGCTTCAACCTGTTGCCACCCTCCCACCTGGGAAAATCCGGCCGCTGCAAAGACCTCTTCTGTCGGGCCGATCACGACACGTTCGACCCTGTTCATACAATCGGGCAGGCGCAGGGCTGCATAGAGAAACGCGGAGATGTCGGGTTCGCGCCCGCCGGCCCCTCGGTGCAGGCTCGAGCTGAATCGGCAATGCCGTGTCTCGAGGTCGGTCACATGCAGGGTTTTGGGGCAATCCGCATGATTTCCATACGAGCGGACATAGGATTCCAGTGATTCGGACTGTCCTGATCGGTTTTGGGAAAATAACGGTTTGAAAAAGTCGAGCATGGTTTCCTGTAGAGTCATGTCTGATCAATGGCGGAACGCTTCCGTGTAGAAAAGCAGAATCAGGGCCGCCAGGCAAAGTCCCAGAAGTACGCCGGAAATTTGTCGGAATTTGCCGCAGGATGTCTTTATCACCACCCAACTGAGGATACCCCAGATGGTGCCTTGGGTGATGGAGCCGGTCAGGGGCATGACGATCATGGCCATGAAAAAAGGAGCTGCCTCGTCAAACCGTTCCCAGCGGACATAGATCAGGGGCTTGAGCATGAAGATCCCGGTCAGAACCATGATCGGGGCCGTGGCCAGAGGGGGTACAAGGGAAAGCAGGGGGGAGAGGAACAGGAAGGGGAGGAACAAAAGCCCGGCTACGATTGCAGTGAGTCCGGTCCGTCCTCCGGCACGGACCCCGGTGGACGACTCGACATACACGGTTGCCGGACTGACACCCAGAACCCCGGACATGAACATCCCTGTTGCAGCGGCCTTGAGGCTGGGCTCGAGATCCCGGGGTTCTCCTTTTTCGTCCACCAGATCCCCGGCTTCGCACACGCCGGCGCAGGTTGCGAAGCTGTCGAAAAAAACGGAAAAGACCAGGACAATGACAAACGGCCAGTGGCTGGGAGAAAGGGCGCCCACAAGGTCCATATGGAAAATCATGCTGAAATCCGGCCACGCCCACCAGCCCTGCCACCATCCCGGTTGGACGATCTGGGCGGGGGAACCGGTCCCGAAGCCGATGTGTTCACCCCGGATGCTGCCGACGGACCAGGCCAGCAAGGTCGTTGTCAGGACACCCAGGATGAAGGCACAGGGAATCTTGCGGGCCACGAGAGCCGATGTGATCGCCAGTCCCGCCAGAAAGGTCAACGTGGTGGCGTCCAGGTAGCCAAGGGACAATGTTCCCGGATGTTCGACAATGATGAATCCGGCCGTCTGAAATCCCAGGGTGGCGATGAACAGGCCGATTCCCCCTGCCATGCCGAAGCGGAGCATGCGCGGGACCCCGGAAAGAAGACGATGACGACGGTCGCAGGTCAGAAGCACAAGAAAGATCATCCCCGCCCAGAACACACAGCCCAATGCCGATTGATAACTCATGGTTTCCGAACGAACCACTGCCGCCACAAAGAGATGATTGAGACTCATGCCCGGAGCGATGACAAGGGGATTGTTGCTGTACACGCCCATCAGGATGCTGCTGAATGCCGATACGAGAACCGTCGAGGTCAGGACGGCCCCATGGGGCAGACCCGCCTGGGACAAAATCGACGGATTGACGACAATGATATACATGGTCGCCAGAAAGGTTGTCAGGCCGGCGGACAGTTCTGTGAGGACACCGGTTCCGTTGTTCTTCAGTTCGAAAAAATCTCGCATTGCAATCAATTCCTTGCAGGGGAGGCAACATTGGGGAAGGGACCGACGATACCACATGATCCAACCGGATTCGATTGCAGTATCTGTTTGAATCGCCGGTTTTTTTAGCATTACGGATGGGTACAACACAAGGCTGAAAATGAAAATTTCCCGGTGCATCCGGGGAATGGCTGCCCATGATCCGGAGCGTCTCGTGGAGTTTCCCCCTCCTCAGAGAGAGTAACCTGGTAATGATTCAGGATGAGTCCTGTTGATATCGGGGGCGGACCTGGTCATCTATCCGGGGTAGTGTCGGCTGAGCGTATGGTTTGAACGTTTTGAGGCCGTGGAGCCTCGATGGTTGATTGTCATTGCAAGATAGCCGATATTCGCGACTGCATCCATCTTTCTGTCAATCCGGAGGAGTCATACATGTCTTTTGTCGATCCCGACTCGCATCAGGCCATGATTCGTCATGCCGTAAAGACCGGCCTGGCTGCTGTGCCGGCCTGCACCATTGCCTGGCTGTGCAATCTGGAGTTTTTGTATTGGGCCGGACTTTCAGCAGTGATCGTCATGCAGGTCAATGTGACCGATTCCATCCGTATGTGTCTGTATCGGTTTTCCGGGACAGCGGTGGGGGCTTTCATAGGGATCGCGGCTATTGTGATTTTTCCGGAAAATCGGGTGATGACCATGTTGGCACTGTTCTGTTCCGTTAGATTTTGCGCATACATGACCAGGTACAGTGTCCGATACCGCTGTCATGGAACGATTCAAACGGGATTTTAGGTTATGGGTGTCTCAATAAAATCAGCTTCCATGCGCAGATTGCTGTGGATTGGCCTGTCTGTATGTCTCGTATGCATATGTTTGCCGTCAGGACCTGTTAAATGGCTTGCTTTTGTAGCATTTGCCCCCCTCGCCATCGGATTACAAGGAATTCGTCCTTTGGAGGGTTTTTTGTCAGGATGGATATTTGGCTTTGCTATATGGATTCTATCCACATGGTGGATTTACAACGGAGCTGTTAACTGGCTTGGCTTATCCCCCCTTACCTCCTTAATAGTCACAGTACTATTCTGTTTGTTTCAAGGACTTCCATACGCCATATTCGGGCTTATATGTGGATGGTTTGAAAAAAACAATTTTTTTCCAACAAATCTATTTTACGCATCGCTTCTAACCATCCTGATATTCCTTCGCCCTTCTCTATGTCCTGGCTCTCCTGTCATCGCCCTTTATTCATGGCCCCTGTCCATTCAAATGGCAGATATCGGCGGTGTGAGCATGGTTTGCTTTATCATTCTGCTATGCAACTGGCTTCTAGCTGATATTATTGTAAAGAGTAGAAAACCAAAAAAAATTGTATTACCCGCTATCTCCCTGATCTTGATATTAATTCTCAATTTCGGATATGGAATGATACGGCTCAACTATTTTAAGACGCTTGAAAAAAATGCTGACACTGATGATTATGCGACCATAACCTCAGTTCAGCCCAATTTGCCCATAAAAGGGTTGCAAGGCATAGAGAAAACTGGCCCTTATATGGGAGCACTAGGAGCATTGGTGAAGCTCACAACAACATCATTGTCCGCTTCTAAACATTCCGATCTGATTATCTGGCCCGAAAGTCCCATTTCTATTGACTGTGAATGCGACAACTTTGATGATTACGGAGTCAAAAAATTATCCTCATTGGCCGGGGCACCCGTTCTTCTTAACTGTATAGAATATGAATATGACAACAATTCCCTTGCAAAAAAAGTATGCAAAGGGCTGCGGAGTGTAACAACCAAAAAAATCAAGGCAAAATACAATTCAGCATGGCTTGTTACTGATAGAGATTGCCCCGATTCCTACAGGAAAAATATTCTTGTTCCCTTTGGAGAGCAAACCCCGTTACAAAACAAATGCCCTTGGATGAAAAAACTTCTGGGGCGTGAACTTGAATATTCACCGGGCAAAGAACTCTCTTTGATTGAATTTGGGAACAAGCACGTTCAGCCACTTATCTGCTTTGAAGGAGGTTTCCCCGAACTTGCAAGACAGGGAGCCTTGAAGGGAGCCGATATATTTGCTAATCTCTCTGATGATGCCTGGTTTGAATCCGGCAAAGCCGCAGAATTTCATCTGGGCATGACGCTTTTCAGAACAATAGAAGAAAGGCGCCCCCTGGTGCGCTGTACAAACTCAGGCTTTGGTGCAGCCATAAAGGCAACAGGTGAAATCATCCCCGGTTCTGTTACACCAATGAATGATCAGGCGGTAATCCAGTCAACACTTTTTTGCCCTGAGGATATTACATTTTATGCAATAATCGGCCATTTTTGGCTGGTTCTGCCTGCATTTTATGTAGTAATCCAAATTGGCAGGGTAGTAGCCAAGAAACGCTCACCCCATATAATTTATTGACCATTAAATATGCTTACGATATAATTTTGTTAAATTTTTTATTTTTAAAAACAACAAACCCCCGGAGGTAATGTCATGAAACAAACAACAATAACGGCCTGCTTATTTTTTGTATGCATGACGTTTTCAACAGGCATAAGTCTTGCCGGGGGAGGAGCCTCAGCAGATTCTTGCGAAAGTCTGGGTTTTATTCAGTGCGACTGTATTGAATGCGAATCAGGGATAAAATTTGGCATGGTCGGTGTAGAACCTGAATATGATCCGGAATATGGGGATTGTATGAAAAAATACAAGGAAGCCAGACAACGATGTGCTGACGCATATGGCAAGCCCCTTTCCGAGGTCGGAGCTAAATGGTCCTATAAAATAGGATTGACTACGTACTCGGGATGGCACCCCGGTGATTGCACCGGTAGACCAAAAATCAGAGGCATGGCTACGAAAAGCAGCATTTCATCCTGCCCGGATGATAAACCTTATAAGACCAGTCAAAAGAATCAATAACACTTTTAATTTCCTATGTCTCGATGTTCCGCTCACGGGACTGTACTTCGTATGTTCTCTGTAAAATATTTTGCGAACGAACTATGTCAGGAGAATGACCCGTTTGCTGAGCCAGTTCTTTGCTGCACCGTCCACACCCAAAAAGAGACATTTGATGCCGGTTTCATCTACCAAAACAACGCCCTGGGGAGTTACCATCACTCCTCGGGGCGTTGTCTGGCTGTGATCAGGGACCTGAAATGAGAAAACCTGCTATCTCCATTTGTTGGGGCATATGCAGGTGAGCTCGGATATGTCAATTTCTCGATTGCTTTCTTACGTGCAGGGTGACGCGGTTTGTGTCGCCCTGGCGGGTGGTTTCGGCCCGTTCGCACAGTTCCTTGACCAGGTTGATGCCCAGCAGATCGGGTTGTGGCTTTTCGTCAAACGGGTCGATGGGATCGCCCGTTGTTTCGAAATGGAGTTCCAGATCCTCGGTTTTTTCCGAATAGGCAATGGTCAGATCAAGGGGCGTGGTCTGCAAATGGGGGCCGTAGAGCTGCAGCATCTCCTCCACCAGCAGCAGTGTGTCCTGCCGCATACTTTTAGGCAGGATCTGTTTTTCGCAGAACCCTTCGATTTCGGCATTCATGGCATACAGATCGTATGTCGGTGATGCGATATGGTAGTGGAAATCCCGGATTCGGTGGATGAATGCCCGGGTTTTTTCTTTTTTTGGGGTCTCGAATATCTGTTCAGGGGTTCCCGATTCGTAGATCGATCCTTCGTCCATGTAGAAGACGCGGCTGGAGACGTCGCGGGCGAAATCCATTTCATGGGTGACGATCAGCAGGGTCATGCCCTCTTTGGCCAGGCGGCGGATGACCGAGAGGACTTCGCTGACCATGGTCGGGTCCAGGGCCGAGGTCGGTTCGTCGAACAGGATGACTTCCGGTTGCATGGCCAGACAGCGGGCAATGGCCACGCGCTGCTGCTGGCCG
>CAYWJL010000068.1:6850-7244 GCA_964458145.1 uncultured Desulfovibrionales bacterium
TGATGGGGCTGATGGTCAGATTTTCCAGCACGGACAGGTGGGCAAAGAGATTGAACGACTGGAAGACCATGTTCATCTTCCTGCGGATTTTGGGCACGTCGGTCTTTTTATCCAGGATGTCGACGCCGTCGATCCTGATGCTTCCGCCGCTCGGCTCTTCCAGCAGGTTGAGGCAGCGAAGAAAGGTGCTCTTTCCCGTTCCGGACGGGCCGATGATGGAGATGACTTCCCCTTTTCCGATCCGGACGCTGATATCTTTCAGAACCTCCAGATTGCCGAACTTTTTCGAGAGGTGTTCAACCTGGATCATGAGCGCACCGCCTTTGCCCGTTTATATTTCGGGTCGGTGATCCGTTCGAGGTATTCCACGGCGCGGATCAGCCCCCAGGAGATC
>CAYWJL010000068.1:7257-8365 GCA_964458145.1 uncultured Desulfovibrionales bacterium
GAAGTAGAGGACGGCCACCATCACCAGGGGAAAGAAGGCGTCAAAGGTGCGGCTTCGGATGATGTCCCCGGCCTTGGTGAGATCCTGAACAGCCACGTAGCCCACGATGGAGGTCATCTTGACCAGGGAGATGAACTCGCCCTTGTACACAGGCAGAATCCGTCGGACGGTTTGCGGCAGGATGATGTTGCGGAAGGTGCCGAAGCGGGTGAATCCCATGGCGATACCCGCTTCGCGCTGTCCCTTGTTGATCCCCTCGATGCCCGTGCGAAAAATCTCGGCGCTGTAGGCGGCAAAGTTCATACCGAAGGCGATAGTTGCCACAGCGACCGGAGAAATGTTCACCGAGGCAAAGACCACGTAGAAGGTGATCATCAAAATCACGAGAACCGGTGTACCGCGCACGATGGAGATATAGACTTTGGCAGGCACGTTCAGGGCCCATTTCGGGGACATGCGCATGAAGCAGATACCCGCGCCCAGCAGGGTTCCGAAGATCGTGGACAGGATGGAGATCAAAACCGTGATTTTGAGGCCGTCGAGGATGAGCAGATAGCGGTTTTCCCGGATCAGATTGTTTTCAAACCCTGTGATGATGTCGTCGATGAACGGGACGGATGTCAGGCAGTAACCGCACACCAGCGCGAGCAGGAGAAGTCCCGCGAATGTGACGAGTTTGGTTCGCATGTTGAGACGTGGTGCAACCATCCTTTTATTCCTTCACCAATGCGGCGATACCGCCCGCGTAGTAGGGATTGGAGAAGAGCACCTTTTTCGAGCGCTCCTCGGTGATGGTGATGCACGCTGCGATCACGTCCACTTTGCCGGAGATCAGGGCCGGGATGATGGCACCGAAATCCATATTCACGACTTCCAGGCTCATATCGAGCTTCTGTGCTATATAGCTCGCCAGTTCAATGTCGAAGCCCACGACGTGGTGGGACCCGTCAATAAAAGAAAAAGGCTCGGTGACTGCGGCGGTTCCCAATCGAAGCACGCCTCGGGTTCCCGGCAGTGCAATGTCCGGCATCTGGCCCGGAGCGCCCTTTTTGGGGAGCCAGCGCTCCATCATGGCATCGTAGCGACCGTCGCTTTTCAGCTCGGCCAC
>CAYWJL010000069.1:0-1350 GCA_964458145.1 uncultured Desulfovibrionales bacterium
GGGGTCGAGTTCGGGCCATGGCGGGGTTCCGTGGATTGAGTTGAAAAAAACAATGACAGTCAGGTATGACACCTTGTGAGGGTTTACAACCTGAAAGGATTTTTCTGATAGTCCATTCGGGTTTGTTTTTCCAGTCAAAAAATGTGCAACGATGACAAGCCCAACTCTGAACCGCCACCCCCTGCCGGTCATGCCCGCTTCCTCTCGAAGCGGCACCTCCACCCCGGTGACATAAAGGACACGAGCGTTACTGCATGAAAATTTCCAAAAAAATACTCATGGTTTATGTCCTCATCGTCGTGGAGCACCTGTTTGTCATAGGTATTTTTTTGTTCACCCTCAGCTACATAAATACGGCCGTTGACAAACATTCGCACATATACACCATCATAAAAAACGTGTCCGGTTTGATCGATCTTGTCCATGAGTCCAACGAAGCGAACAAGGAAAAGATCGCTGAGCAATGGGATCTGAAGACTGCCCGCATCAAGAAAGATATCTACCATATCGGCTTTGAGAACGAAAAATTGCGGGAAACCGCTGCAGACATCATTGGTGATATTCAGCAAACCGACCGGATGCTGAGATCTTTTCTTGTCAACCGAACGCAAGCCCATGGCCTGCAATCGGAAAAACAGCGGATCATCGATAACGTCATCATTATCTTGCAGGATGTGCTCGCTTCGTGCGACATGCTTTTGAACCTCTCCCTGAGGCAGATCGACCAGGTCGAAGACTGGTGCCGTTATTCCATCGTCCTTGTCATCGTTTTTTTCATGTGCTCCCTGCTCTGGGCGTTATGGTTCATTGAAAAGAGCATTCTCGTTCCCCTGAACGAACTGTCGGCAAAGACGAAACAGATCGGCCGGGGCGACTTCGATCTTTCTCTGCAGAACGTTTCCCGCGATGAAATCGGTGAGTTTGCCCGTTCCTTCATCGACATGGCCCACAAACTCCGTTCCATGACGGTTTCCCGGGATGAGCTGGCAGGCGAGGTCGAAGCCCGGCGCACCGTGGAAAAAGCCCTCAAGCACAAAGAAGCCTCTCTCAAGGCGCTCTCTTCCAAGGTCATGTCGGCCATGGAAGAGGAACGAAAGCGTATCGGCATGGAGATCCACGACAGTGTGGTTCAGGATCTCGTGGCCCTCAAACTCCAGCAGGAAAACGCCATCCGAATGATGCGCACGACCATGCCCGATGCGGATGTGCAGATGTTTGAAAAAATCCTTCCTGGATTTATCTGTATTGTTCATTCTGAATATGTTGTTCCTATTTTGACGGATAATTTAATTGAATCGCCGCATTCTTCAATCGCTTGTAAACCAGCAATGGTAAAAGGAAGAATGCCGC
>CAYWJL010000069.1:1360-4248 GCA_964458145.1 uncultured Desulfovibrionales bacterium
GCGAGATCATCATGGGGCTCCGTCCGGCCATTCTGGATGATCTGGGGCTGGTCCCCGCCTTGCAGTGGTATTGTCGCGAGTTTGCCAAGACCTACAGCATGTTCGAGTTCGACATCAACATCCCCAGGTCGATCCTGGATGTTCCCGATGCCGTGGCCACTGCGGTTTTCAGGGTCGTTCAGGAAGCCCTGCAGAATATTGTCAAACACAGCGGGGCTTCCCATATCTCCGTGACCCTGACCTGTTCCGACTCCATGCTCGAAGTCCGAATCCGGGACGATGGCAAGGGGTTTGATCCCGAAAGGGAGGAATACAACCTCATGGGCATGGGCATCTCCGGCATGCGCGAGCGGACCGAATCGGTCAACGGCATGTTTTTCGTCAAGACGGCCCCGGGGCGGGGGGTCGCCATCACGACGATGTTTCCCTACGATGCCTGTTCGGGCGAGTAGGAAGGGGCGAGATTCTTCAATCAGAAGCTGCAGAGGGCGGGAGCGTGTGCTGGTCGGGCGGGCCGCATCATTGTCATGGAGCGGGTCGGGAGTGTCGGTCTATCAAAAGGAGGCGTCGTGATTCAGGAATCCTTCATCAATCTGTGCATCTATCATGTTCTGGATGGGCTCAGGCAGGGGTTGTCGCATTTTTCCCAGCCCAGTCGGGCCGCCCTTGTCTATGCCGTTGACGAGCATGCCCCCTTGCGGATTTACGACCCTCAGAACCTGCTCCAGGGACACTCCCTGAAGCTGAAAAACTATTTTCTGGGGTCATCGGACTGGTGGAAAAAAACAGCGTCTCCCAAGCATGTCCGGGTCCTCGAGCATGACACGAGCGATGCCATAGGACTTGCCGGGATCATCAGCTATGCGGGCAGATCCCAATCTCTGTTCTATCAGATGTGGTTCACGGAGGAACACCCGGACATGTGTTCAACGGGTCCCACGGAACGATGGCTCGAACACGCGGCATGGCTGCTGAGTCAGGATATCGCCTCCAACAGTCCCTTGTACATCGGCACCTCGGGGCTCGTGCTCCAGAGCTGTGCCACCCATTCCGTGCGTGATTTTCTGGTGGACACGCGGGGGGAGATCATGGGGGTGGATACCCAGTTGCGGATCTATCCGGTCCTCGACGCCATACTCTCCATCTCCAAGACCCGGGAGGAAGGAGCCTGGCCCAGGGGACGACTGGTCTTCGTGGACCCCGCCATGCTGGCCGAGGTTGATTTTCTGGCCTGTTTTCCCGAAGAGGAGCGACCATCCCTGAAGAATCACAAGCATGTCCGCAAACTGCTGCTCTCCGTGGAGAACTCGGCGAGGATGCTGGTTTCCGAGGGCAAATGCATCGTGGGGATCGCACGCGACAGCGTCATTCCCTGCTGTTCGGTCATTGCCGACTATCGGGGGGAATACGGTTTTGTCCATCTGGACGATATCTCTGTATGCAGTTTTTCCGACGGGATGTTCCATTCCACCATACGCAAGGCCAAACTGGTTCAGGTGGAGGAAATTCTTCTGGAGACCTCGCTTCCCCCTGAAAACAGCAACGATCTTTTCAGGATCGTATCGGACATCGTCCACAATGCCGAGGAGAAGAAATTCGGCTGTACGCTGGTCATCGACCTGAATCAGGAACCCCATACCATATCCGGACAGCACCTGGACACCACGCTGGACCTGCGTGATTCGGAAAATCGTGAATTCGCCAAGTCACTCTCGCACGTTGACGGGGCCTTGCATATCGGTGCCGACCGCTGTCTCCACGGATTCGCCTGCCTTCTGGACGGGCATGCGGTCCAAAGTGAAAACCGGGCCAGAGGGGCCCGGTTCAATTCAGCGCTCAGGTTCACTGCGGAACACGCCAACATGATCATCATCGTTGTTTCATCGGATCGCCCGGTATCGGTGATCCAGGGCGGGGTTGAGCTCACGGCCCAGTGCCAGTGGCAGCCCTTGTTCAGCTGCGTGGAAACACCCCCGACCCTCGAGGAATGGCTCGAGGCTATCGAATAGGCACCAGTCCCACGGCCTCGCGAATTCTGTCCAGAAACGGTCCGCTGATGGCCCGGGCCTTGTCCGCTCCTTTCAGAAGCACCTCTTCGATATCCCCGGGGTGCTCCATAAGCTCGTTGTAGCGTTTTCTCGGTTCGGCGAGATGCTCGTTGATGCACTCGAAAAGAACCTGCTTCATCTCCCCCCAGGCTATTCCTTCGGCGTACCGTTTGCGTATCTCTTCCACCTGATCCTTCGTGGCAAAGGCCCTGTAGATGTCGAACAGGGTGTTGTTCTCGGTTTCCTTGGGTTCGCCCGGCTGCGATGAGTCGGTCGTGATCTTCATGATGGTCTTGCGCAGCTTCTTCTCGGGTCCGAACAGGGGGATGGTGTTGTTGTAGCTCTTGCTCATCTTGCGGCCGTCGAGTCCCTTGAGAATGGCCGATTCGTCACCCACCAGGGGTTCGGGCAGGGTCAGGATCTCGCCGTAGTGGTGGTTGAACCGGGCGGCGATGTCACGGGCCATCTCGATGTGCTGGATCTGGTCCTTGCCCACGGGAATCTTGTTGGCGCTGAACATGAGGATGTCCGCGGCCATGAGCACGGGATAGCAGAAGAGTCCCATGGAGATGCCCTTGTCCGGGTCCTTGGAGCGTTTTTCCTCGTTTTCGGCAACCTTGGCCTTGTAGGCATGGGCCCGGTTCATGAGTCCCTTGGCGGTCATGCAGGTGAGAATCCAGGTCAGCTCGGGTATCTCGCGGATGTCGGACTGGCGGATGCTCAGGTAATGGAGGAGGTTGCGCGCGCTGGTGCGATAGTGCGGCTCGATGAACTCGAGTTCGTGCGCGTGCTCAGCCTCAAACGCAATGGCGCGGTCGCGCAGGTCGCGCAACGTGGCAA
>CAYWJL010000069.1:4258-8304 GCA_964458145.1 uncultured Desulfovibrionales bacterium
TCGCGTATGTCGGACTGGCGGTAGAAGACGGCCTTGTCCGTGTCCAGACCCAGGGCGATCCAGGTGGCAGCGATTTCCCTGGTGGACTGCTTGAGAAGCTCGGGGTCCTGGTTTTTGATCAGGGCGTGATAATCCGAGAGAAAATAGAAGCAGGAGACATTGTCCCGGGTGCTGTTCTCGATGGCCGGGCGGATGGCGCCCGCATAGTTGCCCAGGTGCGGGGTGCCGCTGGGGGTGATGCCGGTGAGGATGATTTCCTTGTTCATGAAGATTCCTTGTGCTGCAGTGATGCGATATGCTTTAGAAAAGCCAGGCATAAACCGAGCCGATGACCACACGGAAAAAACGTTCGAAAACTCCTGTCATGACCAGAAGAATGAGGATGATGAACCCGTAGCGCTCGATTTTCATGTATGATGCCGCCATCTTCGGAGGCAATGCCACGGCCAGGACCTTGCTGCCGTCCAGGGGGGGGATGGGAAGCAGATTGAAGGTGCCGAGGACGATGTTGATGATGGTGCCGGCGGCCGCAATGTTCACGGCCGGATAGATGACATAGGTGGCCAGCTGGGGGGAGGCACTCATGATCACGGCGGCCAGACCCCGGTAGAGGAGGTAGAACAGGGCCGCGAGCACGAAATTGGTGACCGGACCTGCCAGGGAGACCAGAACGATGCCCTTGCGCGGGTTCCGGTAATAGGCGGGATTGATGGGCACGGGCTTGGCCCAGCCGATCATGCGGGTGAGCAGAAAGACCAGGGTGCCCACAAGATCGAGATGCTTGAGGGGATTGAGGGTCAACCGACCGGCGTTCTTGGCCGTCGGGTCGCCCAGGAGATAGGAGACATACCCGTGGGCCACCTCGTGACAGATGATGCCCAAAAAGAGCGGGACCGCATAGATGGCGATCTGCTGGATGATTGGTGCTATGGATTCACTGAACATGGAGGTAGCGGCTATCATGGACCCGCTGGCCGGGCAAGGGTTTTATACCCGGGTTCCAGGGCGGTCAGACCGGTGATTTCCCTGTCCGGGCAGTACCGGCCCCACAGCCCCTCGTGAGTTCGGTCTTACAAACCGGCCCAGGGCGAGGTCAGCGTGTGGGAGATGCCCAGATGGTCCAGGATGCGCCCGGTTATCTGGCAGACGAGATCGTCGATGGTGGCGGGCCCGGCATAGAATCCCGGGCAGGGGGGGAGGATGGTGGCCCCGGCATCCATGACCGTGAGCATGTTCTGCACATGGATGCGTGAAAGCGGGGTCTCGCGGGGAACCAGAATGAGAGGCCGTTTTTCCTTGAGAGTCACGTCGGCGGCCCGGTGGATCAGGTTGGAGGCCATCCCGTGGGCAATGGCAGCAAGCGAGGCCATGGAACAGGGACACACGATCATGCCGGCATGCAGCCAGGAGCCGCTGGCAGGCGGGGCTCCGATATTCTTTTCATCCCATACGGCCGTGGCATGGGTCTCGAGAAGAGCGTACCCGTTGTCGGTCTCTGTCTCCAAAACGATTTTCGCGGCAGAGGAAACAATGACATGAAGTTCCCGGTCAGACTCCGAACCAATGGCCTGAGCCAGCCTGAGGGCATAGGGCATCCCGCTGGCACCGGTAACGGCCAGCACATAACGAAGAGGGGAAGGGGGCGATGGCATGGGGAAAATTTCCGTCGTCAAAGTCGAAAAAATGTAATCTATCCCCAAACTGATCGCTTGACAACACGCAAAAGAAGGGACTAGAGAAATCCTCCGTTGTGGGCAATTAGCTCAGTTGGATAGAGCGCCAGCCTCCGGAGCTGGAGGCCGCAGGTTCGAATCCTGCATTGCCCACCAATTTTCCTCAACAATTTCAGCTTGCTATAGGGCTGAAATTGGAAAGGGCCGTTCATACGAACGGCCCTTTTTTTGTTTTATGTGGTTCATCCGGCAAAAGGGTACTTTTTTATCGAAATCTTCTCTGTCGGTGGACCATTCTTGCGGGAGAAAATCTTCCAGCTTATCCCGGATATAACGGCTACAGGCACAACGTAACCCCCCTCCCGTAGTTCAGGGAGGGGCTGGGGGAGGGTTTCAAACTGCTGGAGAAAGGCACCGATTATACGACCCGCCCCTAGCCCCGCCCTTACCAGGGTGGGGGATACCTGTGCGGCATATCCTTACGGTGTTCTGGGTAACGTGCTTTAGAGGGCCGCCCCATGCCGGGCTGCCGTGCTGAAGAGTCATATATGGATGCAAAAACCTATACAAAGTGACACGAATCGGGATACATCCTGTCTCAACGGAACACTGCCGTTCCCGGGGGGCCGGGGGTTAGCGGTGGCATATTCGTTGCTGTCCGTCTCTGCGTGCCATATGCGCACGTCAGGACTTTTCCGATAACCATGGAGCGATTGTCATGAGTGAGAAAGATACGACCTATTTCGAGACGTTCTACAAGGTGGCCCGGGTGATCAACTCGAGTCTGGACCCCGATGTGGTTCTCGAACGTATTGTCGAGGAAACGACCAGGGCCATGGAAGCCAAGGGGTGCACCATCAGACTGCTCGGGAACAAGGGGAATGTGCTGTTGCCCAAGGCCTGTTTCGGTCTGAGTCATTGTTATATGCGCAAGGGGCCCGTCGTTCTCGGCAGCAGCAAGGTGGATCAGGAGGTTCTGGCCGGTCACGCCGTGACCATCGAGGATCCGGGGTCGGATTCCAGATTTCAGTATCCGGACAAGGCTAGGGAAGAGGGGCTGGGGTCCATCCTCATTCTGCCTCTGATGAGTGAAGGGAACAAGGTCATCGGAGTGATGCGGGTCTATGATGCGCACAAGCGTATTTTCACCCGGGAAGAACAGGACTTTGCCATGGCCATCGCGAATTTGAGCGCCCTGGCCATCCAGAATGCGCGGATGCACGAGCAGCTGCGCAAGCATGTGGAATTGGTCAAGGCCTATCAGTACCAGGTTTTTGAGGACTGATACGTCGTTGTACACCAACCGTGTTCATTCGAGTTCATTCGACCTTGTGTCACCGGATAGCATGGCGTGTATCCGGTGAACGCCAATGCAGCAGGCCAGGGAGCAGTCATGAGTACCATAAAAATAGGAATCAACGGTTTTGGGCGGATCGGCAGGCAGGTGGTCAAGACCATCTGGGAACGGTATCGGGAGGAAGTGGAGATCGTGGCGGTCAACGATCTTTTCGATATCAGGACCAATGCTCATCTTTTGCAGCATGATACCAGCTATGGACGTTTTCCCGGAGACGTGAAGGTGGAAGGGGACACCATCATCATCGACGGACAGTGGCGCATCGTCAATCTGGCCGAGCGTGATCCCGCGGAATTGCCCTGGAAGGAACTCGGGGTCGATATCGTCATCGAGTCCACCGGCATATTCAGAACCGGGGAAAAGGCCCGGGCGCACCTGGAGGCCGGTGCCAAAAAGGTGATCATCAGTGCGCCGGCCAAGGGGGAAGATCTGACCCTGGTCATGGGTGTGAACGATGGAATGTACGATCCCGGAAAGCATCACATCGTGTCCAATGCATCGTGCACCACCAACGGACTCGCCCCGGTTGTCAAGGTCATCCACGAACGGTTCGGGATTCTCAAGGCCGTCATGACCACTATCCATTCGTACACCAATGATCAGCGCATTCTGGATCTGCCCCACAAGGACCTGCGTAGGGCGCGGGCAGCAGCGTGCAACATGATTCCCACGACAACGGGCGCAGCCAAGGCCGTGGCCCTGGTCATCCCCGAACTGGCCGGACGGTTTGACGGCTTTTCGGTCCGCGTACCGACCCCCACGGTGTCCCTCATCGATCTGGTGGCCGTGCTGGAGCAGGAAACCACCACGGAAGAGGTGCGTGAAGTCTTGAAAAACGCTGCACACGGCCCCCTCGAAGGTATTCTCGGCTACACTGACGAACCCCTGGTCTCATCCGACTACAAGGGAGACCCACGCTCGGGCATCGTCGAGCAGGACTTCACCACGATCCAGTCCGGCAACCTTCTCAAGACCCTCATCTGGTACGATAACGAATGGGGATACTCCTGCCGCGT